>CAIQJL010000347.1 GCA_903872185.1 uncultured Bacteroidota bacterium
CCTATACCGGCACTACCACCTGTAACAATTGCAGTTTTATTTTCTAAATTCATTTTCATTTATTTTAATAAAGATAACTCTTTAAAACTTCTTTGTAAAAAAACGGTAATCATTTCCTTTCTGTATGATCTTGAATAAACATCATTTTCTACAATTCTTGTATTAGAAATTATAGCATTCAGTATTTCATTAAAATCATCTGCAACATTACCATTAAAGATAATAGGTTTAGCATGAACAGCACCTAATACAATTTTAAGTTTACCTGTTTTATCAATTGTTACAGCTGTTGACATAGAACTAAATTCTAAAGTCTCACGTTGGCGTAATTTTTTAAATACAGATTTATACTCATTATTAAGTGGAATATGAATTGAATTAACAATAGCGGTTTTGCTTAATTTAAGAGGTGTTATACCATCACCTGAATAAATCTCTTCAATTGGAATAATTGAGATTGTATTATTATCAAATACTTCAATACTTGCACTCATACTGATTAAAACAACAGCAGTATCAGAAACAAATTTTGCAAAACAATTTTTATTTCCACCCGAAGCTATACAAACATTACCATTACATTTTAAACAATGACCAGCAGATTCTCTCCACCATTCACTTTGATTGTAAAAAACGCATCTGTTTTCGCAAAGTAAATTACCACCTATTGTTGCAGTTTTTCTTATAACTGGTGAAGCAACAGAATTTGCGGCTTCAAGTAATGAAGGGAAATTATCAGTAATTACTTTATAATTTTTCAAATCATCTAAACGAACTAAAGCACCAATTTCAATATTATTTTCTTTTGTAACAACTTGCTTTAATTCTGATATTTCGCTTAAATCAATTAAACAATCTGCATTATCATTGCCCTGAAACTTATTTACAATAACATCTGTACCACCTGCAATATAACGAAAACCAGTAGTACATTTTTCTGCTTCAGAATGAGCCTGCTCAATACTTAATGCATTAATATATGTTTTTTCTGTTATCATTATGCAATTGTTTTTTCTTTTGAAAATTTATTCTCCTTCATTTGCTTTAAAATATCTTCTGCAGTTATTGGCAATTTAGTAATTCTTACACCAACTGCATTAAATATAGCATTTGCTATTGCCGGAATTACAGGATGAATAGCTCCTTCACCAGCTTCTTTTGCACCAAATGGACCTTCTGGATCAATTGTTTCTATAATGTTAGCATGAATATCTGGTGTATCTAAAGAAGTTGGAATTTTATAATCAAGGAAATTATTATTTAACAATAAACCTTTATAATATTTCATTTGTTCGCTTATTGCCTGCCCCACTCCCATATGCCATGAACCTTCGAGTTGACCTTCAACCGCAAGAGGATTTAATGCTTTTCCACAATCATGAGCTCCCCATACATTTATAACTTTTACAAATCCGGTTTCGGTATCTACATTAACCTCAGCTACACATGATCCAAAAGTATAAGATGGACTTAATCCTGCTCCTGCACCTTTAAAATCACCTCCAAGTTTTGGTGAAATATATTTTCCGCTAACACAAACTGCTCCTCGTTTTGCTGTTAAGATATCAACAACTTCAATCCATGATAAATCAACAGTTTTGTCATTACTAAAAACTCTATCACCAAAAAAATTCAATTCATCTGTCGAAATATTTTTACTTTTTGAAATAGATTCTAATATTTCCTTTTTAAGATTTTCAGCAGCATCTTTTGCTGCATTACCAGCCATAAAAGTAACCCTGCTTGAATAGCTACCAAAATCGACAGGAGTTAGTAAAGTATCAGCAGCTAAAACGAATATTTTATCTAAACCAATTCCTAAAACTTCTGCAACAATTATTGCCAGCATTGTATCACTTCCTTGCCCAATATCACTTGAGCCCGATGTTACTAACACACGACCATCAAAATCAAGTTTAAGATGAACAACAGATTGTGGTAATTCATTCCATATAATTGGCAAAGCACTACCGCTAATAAAAAAGCCACAAGCAGCACCTAATCCACTACCTGCTTCTAATTTCCCAATTCGTTTTTTCCATTCAGATTGCTCCATTACTTTTAACAACGCCTCACGACTACCATTTGAAGTAATTCTATATTGACCAACTGTTAAAGTATTTGAATCGAGAAAATTTTTCAATCTTAATTCACATGGATCAACTTTAATTTTATTTGCTAAATCATCAATAATTGATTCAACTGCAAAACGAGAATTTACAGCACCATGCCCACGCATAGCACCACATTGAGGTTTATTTGTATAAACTCTATAAGTTTTAAATCCAAAATTATTCAATTTATAAGGTGCTTGTAACAACACGCCATTATAATATGAAGTTACAACACCAAAACTTCCATAAGCACCACCATCAATAGCAACATCAGCATCAAGAACTTTAAATTCTCCGTCATTAGAAATTCCCATTTCAACAGTCATCTTTGAAGGATGTCTGCCATGATTTGTTAAAAAAACTTCTTCACGAGTTAATTTAACTCTAACTGGTCTTCCGGTTTTTCTGGCTAAATGAGAAACAATAATCTCATGAGCAAAAGGATCACTTTTTCCACCAAAGCCACCACCAATATATGGTTTAATAACTCTAACACGGTTTAATGGAACTTCCATAACTTTTGCTAAAGCACGGTGTAAATAATGAGGAACCTGAGTTGCTGTAGTAATTGTTAAACCATTCTCATCCCAAAAAGCAGTTGCTGCATGAGGTTCGGTAAAACCATGATTAATTCCTTCAAATTCAAAATACATTTTCGTTGTTACATCAGCCTCCTTTATTCCCTGCTGCTGATCTCCAAAACGCAATTCTGCTTTTTTATGAATATTGTTATTGAATTTTCCATATTCGTGAATTTTTTCATTTTCACCAACATCATTAAGTGATTCATCAATTAATAAAAATTCTTTTAGTGGAAAATATTTTACTTTAATAAGTTTACAAGCTTGTTCAGCTATAGCTTCTGTATCCGCAGCAACAGCCGCAACTATTTCACCTGCATAACGCACTTTATTAACTGCAATTGCATTTTCATCTTGCGAGATGGGAAGTACTCCAAATGTAATAGGCAATTCTTTTCCAATTGCAACATAATGCACACCTTCCAGATTTAAAGCTTCTGATGTATCTATACTTTCAATTTTAGCATGAGAATAAATGCTTCTTAAAAACTTACAATGCAAAGCATTTCTTGTATAAATATCATCTGCATATTCTGCAGCACCTCTTACTTTTTTCTCAGCTTCTATATATGGCCGAGGTACACCAACTGATCCTTTAATATTTTCAATAATTTTAACTTTAGGATTCTCAATTTCTAAAGCATATTCAGCAACTGCTTCTATAATTTTTTTATAACCTGTACATCTGCATAAATTTCCAGATATTCCTTCCTTAATCTGATGCCTGAGAGTATCCATTCCTGTTTTTAAATCAAGATTTGGAATTAAACATATTGCTGTCATAACCATACCAGGTGTGCAAAATCCACACTGCACCGCTCCTTTTTCTACAAACTTTTCTTGTAATTTATGTAATTTTCCATCAACAGCAAGAGCTTCAATTGTTGTTATTTCTGAATTGTTACAACGAAGTGCAGGAGTAATACAACTAAGCACTGGTTCATTATTAACTAAAACAGTACAAGCGCCACAACTTCCCTGCTCACAACCAATCTTAGTTCCGATTAATCCAGCTTTCTCCCTAATTACAGATGAAAGCATTTCATGATCGTTTACTAAAAAATCATATTGCTTTCCATTAATCTTTATACTTAATTGTTTCATTAATTATTTTTACAAATTTGACTGTAATTTGTTTTTTTCTTTTATCAGTTTAGCAACAATACTAATTGCAATTTCATCTGCAGTTTCAGCATTTATATTAATACCCAAAGGCATATCAACATTTTCGAGTTCTTCTTTTGAAGCAATTCCTTCCGACTGGAACATTTCATAAGTACGTGCAACTTTAGTTTTACTACCAATCATTCCTAAATAAAAATGTGGTTGTTTCATACAAAAAGCTAACACCTCTCTATCTATTGCATGATCGAATGTTGTTATTATAATAAATGTGTTGTTATCATATGATAAAGTTGGAAGAACCTGAGTAAAAGGAGCAATAATTTTCTCTACTCCATCAAATGCCCAATCTATAAAAATACCATCACGACTATCAATTACAGTAATATCAAAATCTAAATCAAGAGAATGTTTAACTATCGCTTTCCCTACATGTCCGGCTCCAAACAAAAACATTTTTTTCTTTTGCATAATTGGTTCTATAAATATTTCTAATGATCCACCACAACACATTTCGTGTTGAGCCTTTAATTCATGTTTAAATAATTTAGGTTCTTTTGACTTAATAACAACTAACGCATTTTTAATTGTCGCTTCCTCTAAATGCCCACCACCAATAGTTCCAAAAATACTTCCATCTTCAAAAACTATCATCTTTGCACCTGCTTTTAACGGTGTGGAACCAACAGTTGAAATAATAGTACAAAGTGCAGTTTTATTATTTGACTTTAATATTTCAGATATTTTGTTATAAATTTTGTTCATTTTTCTAATAAGGAATTAAAATAAAAATTATAGTCTTCGGGAGTATTTATATTAATAAGTATATCTTTATTAGGAATCTCCAATTTATAGCTTTTATATTCAGATAAAAACTCCTTTAAATTTGCATTTTGTTTTGGGTATTTTTGCAAATCATGAATAATACTTTTAGGCAATAAAATAGGATGACCTCCTTTACCTTTATAACTTGGAATTATATATTGATCAACTAGATTCTCTGAATAAACATAAGTCAGAATATCTTTTGAAATAAATGGGTTATCTGCATCTTGTAGAAAACAAAAATCACAATCCTGCATTTTTTGAAAACCCAGTTTAGCAGAATAAAATCTTTCTAATTCTAAATTTTCATTAGCTACTATAGTAATATTATTAGTTTGAAATTTTCTAATAGTTTCCTCATTTTCACTATTAACAACTATGACAACTTGATTACAGCCAAATTGCAAATAGCTTGAAATAATTTTTTCAATAAAAGTTGTGGTTTGATTGAATTTCAAAAGAGGTTTAGCAGCATTCATTCTTTTTGAATTTCCTGCAGCTAAAATCAGAGCATTAACTTTTTTGTTTTCCTCAACTTTCATTATCTAATTTAAGATAAAATTACAAAATACTGAAAGCCTTAACAATAAATCCTTAATCAATAAAAAGGCTTGAGACAAAGATAATATTATTAAGTAAAAAAAGAAATATAAAAGTCATGGTTGGGAATTAATTACGAATGAATAATTATAGATTATAAATTTCCTTTTGTATAAATAATTAAATGGTAGTTTTTGCTCGTAATCGGTAATTATATATCCGTAATTATATAAAGAAAGGTAGCTTTATAAGTCTACAAGCCCTTCCTGAATATCCAAGGTAACTTGCTTTTTCGGCTTATTAAAATCAATTAATACATGCTCATTAAATGGAACAAGTATTTCTTTATTCCCAAACATAACAGTTATCAGAAAATTTCCGGGAATATCCATAAAGTCGATAATTTTACCAAGATTTTTACCCTCCTGATTTAAAACTGAAAATCCAATTAAATCTGAAGCAGAGAATTCTACTTTTTGTGTTTTTAATTTAGTTTTTTCGATAAATACATTACAATCAACAAATCTTACTGCTTTGTTTTTATTGTCAACATCAGAAAGCTTAGTGATGATGGTGTGATTTGAAGAAACTGTATATTCTTCAATAAAAAACGGAACCAATAATCCTTCTATCTCAAGGAAAATTGATTCCGCTAATTCATAATTGTCAGAAATTTCAAATACCGTTTTTATAAGAAGTTCACCTTTTACACCGTGCGTTTTTAGCACAATGCCGAACTCCCGGCATTTATCTCTGAACATAAGAACGACTATGCTTCAGGCTGGCTTTCAGCTGGAGCTTCAGCAGTAGGAATTACTTCTTCTACTACTTCTTCTGAAACTTGTTCGTTTTCAGATTTTGCTTTTTCAGCAGCTTTAGCTAATTTTTTAGCAATGGCTTCACCTCTTGCATCTTTAACTTTAGATTCAGCTTCAAGACGAGATTTAATATCAGAAATACCATCTTTGCTTAATCTGTTTTTCTTATCTTGAATCTTATTAAATTGTTGTTGTTTCCAATCGTTAAAACGAGTTTCTGCAACTGTTTCGTCGAATGCGCCTTTTTTAACGCCTTCTAGAAGATGTTTTTTCATATACACACCAGTATATGAAAGAATTGCGCGGCAAGTTTCTGTTGGAACTGCGCCATTCTGTAACCATTGCAATGCTTTATCGAAATTTACGTCGATAGTTGCAGGGTTTGTAACTGGATTATAGGTGCCAATGCTCTCGATGTACTTGCCATCTCGTGGCGCCCGTGCGTCCGCAATCACTATGTGATAATACGGCGACTTTTTCTTACCATGTCTTGCTAATCTGATTTTTGCTGGCATAAATTAATTTATTTTAAACGGACTGCAAAGATACAATTAATTCGGAATTCTAAAATTCATTCAATAAAAAAATATTTTTGCATGTGAAAAAAAATATTACAGACATAAAAACCTGTATACATGCTTATTACACTAACAGCACCTTAACATGCTATTTAAATTTTAATAAAAAAGTTTTGTAAAAGATTAAATTTATATACTTTTGCAACCCAACAAAAGGGTACCATAGCTCAGTTGGTAGAGCAACGGACTGAAAATCCGTGTGTCCCCGGTTCAATTCCAGGTGGTACCACTAAAAAGCTCCGAAATTTCGGAGCTTTTTAAATTTAAGAAATAATTGATTTTATATAATGAAACATTCTGTAGTAACTTCCTGGAAAGGCAAAATGGCGTTTAATGCCAAAGTAAGTGGACATAATTTAACCTTAGATGCCCCAACAGAATTTGGAGGAGATAATGATGGCCCAAGACCTAAAGAACTTATGCTTGCATCATTAGCTGGTTGTACAGGAATGGATGTTGTTTCATTATTAGAAAAAATGAGAGTTGAAATTTCAGGCTTTAATATTATAGTTGATGCTGACATTACTGAAGAACATCCAAAGCATTATACTAAAATGCATATTATATATGAGTTTCAAGGGAACAATTTACCTATAGATAAACTTCAAAAGGCTGTTGAATTATCACAAGAAAGATATTGTGGTGTTTCTTATATGTATAAAAAAGCTTTTGAGTTAACTCACGAAATCAGAGTTGTAAACAACTAATTTAAGAACTGGTAATTGTCCTCGTTTTAACAATTTTTCCTTTTAACAGTTTCTCAATTATAAAGTTAATTTGCACTTTTTTCCCACTCTGCCATTCTAATCATAATCTTCTCGTATTTCTCTTTAATTTCTGGTAAAGAACAAGTGAAATTATTTGTAATAAATGCAAATATTAATGTCTTTCCTTTTATTGTTGTAACATAACCAGCATAACTTGATACTCTTGACATAGTTCCACTTTTAGCAAATACTCTTCCTTCTGCCAAAGTATTTTTTCCCATTCTACGCATAGTACCTGTCTTGCCTGCTTCAGGTAACGTATTTTTAAAAGACTCAAAATGCGGACTTCTATTTTTCATATATGATAAAACAAAAGCAAGTTGAGAAACTGTAATTCCGTTATATCTACTTATACCACTACCATCGTGAATAAACAAACCTCCAGTATTCATTTTTTTATTTTTCCAATAAGTCATTTCAGCATTCAAACCAGACTGCCTATTTCCTTTTCCACTTCTCATTAAGCCCAAGTGTTTTAAAATATGCTCAGCAAAAAGATTTCTGCTAACTAAATTTGTTTCAGAAATAATTGAATAAAGGCGGGGAGAAAATGTTGAAATTATTTCTTTTCGTTCACCTCCTACGTCTTCTCTTTGTAATTTAATTTCACGAATTGTAGTGGCAGTGTCGCAAACTTTTACACCATTTCTTTTAAGCCAGAAATTTAACTGATAAGCTGCTGCTAAAGCAGGATCTGGCATTGTCCCTACCATCATCGAACTTCCATGATTTTTAGGGTAATATCCTTGAATATCAAACTCCTTTCCATAAGGCATTCCTAAAAAATAAGTTTCAAGTTCTCCTATTCCAGCACCCTGAGAAAAATTATTAAATCTAATTCCAGGAACATAAGGCTTCATATTACCTGAAGTTGAATATATTGCACCTTTATTTGCAACATTAAACTTTAGTTCAAAAACATTATCGTTAAATGTTAAACCACTGGCAGATTGACAATAATAGTTTGCAACTTCACCCCAGCTCCATGTCGGACAAGCTAATTCATCTTCATAAATTGAAGCATCGCCAATAACCTTTCCCTTAATAGAATCAATTCCCAATTTCTTAATTGCATTTCCCCATTTTGAAATAATATTTGTATCATCTACCCTACCTAGAGTGGGATCACCACCCCCTTTAATAATTATATTACCATTTAAAATATGACCTTCAGTAATATTACCATTGTATTGTAAAGTTGTTTTAAATGACATGCCTCCACCTAAAACTTCTAATGCAGTAGCAGTAGTAAGTAATTTCAGAACAGAAGCAGGCACTAAACTAACTTGTGGATTATTCTCATAAATTACATTTTCAATAGAATCCTCTGCTATAATAATGCCTACTGATGCATGTTGAATTGCACTATCTGAAAGAAATTGTTCAATTTCCCATTTTAGCGAATCGATTGGCTTTACTTTAACATTATCAAGTTGAACAGTAATTGAATCTTTCTTTATTTCTACTTTTTTTGAATTAC
>CAIQJL010000348.1 GCA_903872185.1 uncultured Bacteroidota bacterium
AATAAAGAAATTAATGATAAAGAAGGATTATCTGGTTGTTATACGACTCTTGGAATGATATATTGTTACCAAGGAAACAATAAAAATGCAATGGAGTACTACTTAAAAGCCATGAAAATAAATGAAGAAAATGATAATAAAGGTGGAATGGCATCTTGCTTTAATAATATTGGTACTATTTATTCAAATCAAAGTAATAAAGAAAAAGCATTAGAATATTATTTAAAAGCATTAAAAATTCATGAAGAAATTGAAGATTCAATGGAGGTATCAAGAACAAGTTCAAATATAGCTGGTTTGTATATTGCTCTTTCAGACTCAATTAATATAACAAAAAATTCCAAAACATTTTACTTAAAAAAAGCTGTTGAATATGGGACTAGAGCTTTAAAATTGGCTTATGATTTAAATGCTTTACCTGTTATTTATGAATCGTCTTATCAATTACAAACAGCATATACTAAAATTGGAGACTATAAAAAAGCTATAGAATTTGCTAATATATTTATTGATACTCAGGATAGTCTCTTCTCGGCAGAGAGTTCGCAAGCTTTAGTTGAAATGGGAGAAAAATATGAATCAGAAAAAAAACAGCTTGAAATTGACAAAATGCAAAAACAAAAAGAGCTAGATAAAATAACCATTGAAGCAAAGTCTAATGAGAATCGTAAACAATTAATTATTATAATATCTGCTTTTGTATGTATTGTTATTATTTTAATTTTTTCAATTATTGTTCTACGTATGTTTCGTCATAAAAGAAAGGCTAACATAATTTTAGGCCAACAAAAGGAAGAAATTTCTGCACAAAGAGATGAGATTGAGGCACAAAGAGATCTGGTAATTACACAGAAAAATCACATCGAGGAAATACATAAAGATTTAACTGATAGCATTAACTATGCTGAAAGAATTCAGAGAAGCTTTTTAGCAAGTTCAGAAATGTTAACAGAATTTTTACAGGAGCATTTTGTTATTTATTATCCTAAAGATGTTGTAAGCGGAGATTTTTATTGGGCTGGAATATTAAGTAATGGAAATTTTGCATTAGCAACAGCCGATAGCACCGGGCACGGTGTTCCCGGAGCTATTATGAGTATACTAAATATCTCTTCACTTGAAAAGGCCGTAGAACAAGGTTTAAATGAACCCTCAGCAATATTAAATCATACCCGTAGAACAATCATTAATCGCTTAAAAAAAGATGGAAGCATAGACGGTGGTAAAGATGGTATGGATTTAAGTTTGATATGTTTTGATTTCGACAATAACAAATTCACATATTCGTCAGCAAACAATCCTATCTGGATAGTAAGGGAAAATAAAATTATTGAATTAAATCCAGATAAAATGCCGGTTGGCAAACACGACAAAGATGAGGTGCCTTTTAGTCAGGAAGAATTTAATTTATTGAAAGGAGATGTTATTTATTCTTTAACAGATGGCTTTCCCGATCAATTTGGGGGACCTTTTGGAAAAAAATATAAATATGCTCAGCTAAAAGATTTACTTCTATTTAATCATACTAAAGAGATGCCAGAACAAAAGCAAATATTGGAAAATGCATTTATGAGCTGGAAAGGTAATTTAGAACAAGTTGATGATATAACTATTATTGGAATAAAAATTTAAAAACATAATATTCAAAAGTACTTTTTTTATAAACTACAAACACTCATCTTTTCAAATAATTAATTAACTACATCTTAACAATAATAAACTCTGTTCTTCTATTTTGTTGATGACGTTCCTCGTCGCAGTCGCTTTTAACATTTCCTTCGCAGCCACAGTTATTAACTAATTTTGTTTCGCCGTAACCTTTCCCATATATCCTAGTTTTATTAATCCCTTTAGAAATAATATATTCAGCAGAAGTCTTTGCACGCTTATCTGAGAGGTTAAGATTAAAGGCTGCAGACGATCTACAATCTGTATGAGAACCTAGCTCTACCACCATGTTTGGATTTTCCTGCATTACTTTTACGATTTTATCTAATTCAATTGCCGCATCTTTACGAATATTCGATTTACTTAAATCAAAATAAATAGGTTTAATATCTATTATTTTTGCTAAATCAGCACCAATTTGAATTGGATCAAGCGATACATCTAATTCATTATGTAATGCTATTTCTCCTGGTTTAGCAATAACTTTTGTATAGTCCACTTTTTTACCTAGATATCCTTTTTTATCAATATTTATAACATAAGATAGCTTATCATTTACTTTTGTTTTTTCTAACTTCTGCCTAAAATCACCTGTTGAATTAGTAATAAAGCTGAAGATTTCTATTCCTGTATTCTTATCATTTATTTTAACAGAAACTCCTTCTAATGGTAAATTGTTCTTTTTATCAGTGATATGACAAAATAAACTGAAATTATTTTGATCTAAAATAAGATCAGCTTTTATTTCAGACTTGCCTTCAGGAATAATTCCATTAATTAAAGCTTCGTCAATTGCATAAGTAGTCTTTGTTCCTGATACGATATATGATTTTTCTGGTTCAATTTCGAACTCATAAAAACCCTCTTTGCCCGTTGTTAATTCAGAAATCTTTTCGCCGTTTTTGTTTTTTAATATAACTATAGCTTCATTTATAGGCAGGTTATTTAGCTTGTCCATAACAGTTCCAGATACTGTTAATGTTGTTTTAAAAGGTTTCTTAACATTTAGCAGATAAATATCGTCATCTCCTTTGCCGCCTGGCCTGTTTGAAACAAAATATGCATTTCTACCGGAACTATTAAGTATAAATCCAAAATCATCACCCATTGAATTTACGGGATAACTTATTTTATTTATTTCTCCAGTAGATCCATTTTTAAAAATTGCGTAATAAATATCTAATCCACCAAGACCTTCTTTGCCATTTGATGAATAAAAAAGTAAATTTTCAGAACTAATGTATGGAAAAACTTCATTTCCTTTTGTGTTAATTTCTTTACCTAAATTAATTGGCGCCAACCAGGCTCCATCCTTCATATTACAAGCCCATAAATCCATTCCACCATAACCTCCTGGCATATCTGATGAAAAGATTATCCATTGACCGTCTGTACTTATTGCCGGATGTGCCACATTAAAATCTTTATTGTTAAATGCAAAAGGTTGCTCATCGGTCCATTCTTCTGATGCGGCAATATACTTATAACAATATATCATAAGCTTTATTTGATCATCATTTCCTTTAACAACTTTACCTTTTTGAATCTGATTTCTGGTAATATAAAGGATTTTTGCTTTAGGGTTATAACATACTGGACCAATATTATATTTTGATTTTATTTTATTTGAAAATTTAACAACATCACCAACATCTTCCCCCTCAAGTTCAAATAATTTATAAAAATCTTTTCCTGTCCATGAGTGTTTATTATCTATTGCATCAAACTTATAACGGTTAGATGAAAACAAAATTGAGTTTCTAAAGTATGCAGGTCCCATTTCGCTTGATGATGTATTTATTTCAGCAAGATTTTTAATTGAGTATTGAGCACTGTCTTTAAAAAAGCTATTAAGATTATCTATCCCGGCAGATTGAATAATGCCTCTTTCGTCATTTTGATATTCGGCAAGCCATTTTTTCGCATTGTTATATTCACCTTTTTGCATTAAGGCTTGTCCGTAATAGTATTTTTCTATTGGGCTTACGTCACTTAAATTTACAACTTTCTGAAAATACTTTAGACTGTTTTCAAGATTATTTACTTCACGATAACAGAATGCAAGTTTTCTTATTGCAATTGAATTAGTTGAATCTGATTGTAATGATTTTTCGAAATATGGAATAGCTTTACTATAAGCTAGCTGATCATATAATTTGATCCCGAATTTTAAATTTCCAATCTGCGAAAATACCGGATTAATAAATATATTTCCGATAATTATCAACATAAATATTATTTTTTTCATAACCTTAATTTTAAAAAAGTCTTGGTGAAACTATTTTTGATTTTCCTACCCAGAAATCATATCCTAAACAAATTTCATGTGAACCACTATTTATTTTCTGTAATTTTGTTATAGAATAATCATATGAATATCCAATTCTTAAATTTGGATTAATTTGTAATCCAATTAACAACGATGCTGCATCACCACTTCTATATGCCAATCCAGCCCAGATAATTTCTTTGATAAATGCATTAATACTTAAATCATATTCAATTGGTGCAGCATAAACCGATTTTATCAATAAGGTTGGTTTTAGTTTAACTTCACTTGAAACATTAAACACATAACCTGCTGTTAAAAAGTAATGAAGATTAGCTGCATCAAAAGTGTTTTTAGCAGTAAAACTGCCAATATCAGGAACTATTTGGTTATTTATAAGACGAGGAACAGAAAGTCCGATATAATATTTTTCTGTATAATAATATAACCCGAAACTTCCATTAGGCATAGTCATTAAAGGGGTATTAGTATAAAAATTAACATCAGCTGGTTGGTCGGTTTGCACATTTGATAACAAATCTTTTTTATTTAAAATTCCTAAGGAAAGACCCATTGAAAGCTTACCTGAACCAAGCTTAAACCTATAAGCAAAAGTTCCCATAAAATATGTTTGCTTAGTAATTCCAATTGTTTCGCGCATACCGCTTAAACCAATTCCTGCTTGTTTATCAAGAAATGGGCTATGCACAGTAAGAGTTTGCGTCATAGGTGCACCATTAATTCCAACCCACTGGTCGCGAAAAAGTCCAGTTGCCGAAATAGCATCTCTTGATCCTGCATAACCTGGATTAATAAACATTTCGTTCCACATATAATTGGTAAACATTGCATCGTATTGTGCTTTGGCTGTATTACAACTGATTATTACAATAAGTATAATCAATAATGTAAATTGTTTTTTTAACTGTATCATCGTTTCTAATTTTTTTATTGTTTATCGTTTCAAAATAACATATCCGCTAAAAGGTTTTTCACCATCATTTAAATTTAGCAGATAGAAATATGTTGCCTCTGTTAAATTAGCACCGTATAAAACACTGCCCACATTACTCGTACCGCCCCACTTATTATCATAAGGCATCATTATATAAACGAGATTACCCCAACGGTTAAAGATTTGTAATTCTGCATTAGGATATGCTTCTAAGCCCTGAATAACAAAATTGTCGTTAATTCCATCTCCATCTGGCGAAAATCCCTCTGGTATCGACAATTTATTTGGTTCTATTGTAATTGTAACAAGAGCTGTGTCGCTTAATGGATTTATATCATTATCCCACACACGATAAATATAATAATCTACTCCTATATATCCAGCATTTGGAATATATTTATTTGTACCATCAAGGAAAGTTTGTAGTGTTCCATGAAGTGGATTCTGAGTTATAACAACAGATGCAATGTTTATAGTACCATCGGGATCATAGTCATTATTAGTAATTGGAATTGTTACTTCTGTTGCTGTTTTAGTAACAACGTAGTCGGGAACCGCAACTGGAGGTAAGTTTAATGGAGGGTTAACAATTATAACAACAGTTGAAGTATCGCATAAATTTGCTCCATCACAAAGAATAACACAAAGACTATCTGTTCCAACAAAACCTTCATTTGGTGTAAAAGTAATACAAACCTCATTGCCATTAACAATTGCTGTTGCACTGCCATTATCTACACAACCAACTGTTGCAGTATATGGTCCATTACCGTTAATGTCAAATATCGGAACACATAGAGTTACTAGGGTATTAATTATAGTATGTGCTGTTGTGTCAGAAATAAATGGCGGTATATTTGTTGAATTAACAACAATCACAACATTTGATGTATCGCAAGATCCTACTGCATTACAAAGTACCAAACAAAGACTATCAGTTCCAACAAAACTCGCATTTGGTGTAAAAGTAATACATACAGTATTTCCATTAATAACTGCAGTTGCATTTCCATTATCAACACATCCAATAGTTACAGTATAATTATTTGTACTATCATTATCCACAAATGGAATACAGAAAACTACAACGCTATCCATAGGAGTAGTTATAGTTGTATCTGGAATAGAAGGCGGATTGTAAATAGTTAACGATAATGTTATCACACTATCGCAATTAGCTGCATTTGCTATTGTTTGAATATATATTCCCGAATTAGTGTATTCAACATTATTTAAAATGTAATTATTTACAGCTATAATATTCAAAGTAGTATCACTACTTAAATTTATTGTAAGATGAAGCGTAACTATGGAATCACAACCTACAACATTTGTTAATATATGAGTTGCCGTTCCGGAATTAGTATAGTTTGTACCATACCAGTTAAACTCATTACATGAAACTGCTGTTGTATCACCGGTATTACTGTTATTTATAGTCAAATGCAGAGTAACAGTAGAATCGCAACCTGTTGAATTTGTTAATACATGAGTTAATGTACCTGAAGTATTTATAACATTGCCATACCAAACAAATTGGTTACAAGCTATTGCGGTTGTATCTCCGGTATTACTATTATTTATAGTCAAATGGAGAGTAACAGTAGAATCGCAACCTGTTGAATTTGTTAGTACATGTGTTAATGTACCAGACGTATTTAAAATATTTCCATACCAAACAAATTGATTACAAGCTATTGCTGTGGTATCTCCGGTATTACTATAATTAACTGTTAAGTTTAATGTAATAATACTAGAACAACCTGCTATATTCTGAATATATGTTCCAGTTGTATCATATGTAACACTATTCAAGATATAACTATTACATACCGTTTCGGTAATTGTAGTATCATTTGTTATTAAGGTAAAATCAATAGTTAATATACTATCACAGCCATTTGAATTGACTAATGTTTGAGTATAGAGTCCAGATGAATTATATGTTTGTCCATTTAAAATATATGGATTACACTCAGTAATATTTATAGTTTCATAACTGCTTTCATTAATTGTTAAATGTAGTGTAACAATAGAATCACAGCCATACATATTAGTAAGCGTGTACGATGCTGTAGTTGATGTATTGTAATTTATTCCATGCCAAATAAACTGATTACATGCTATTGCTGTTGTATCTCCGGAATTGCTATTGTTTATAGTCAAATGCAAAGTAACAGTTGAATCACATCCTGTTGAATTTGTTAGTAAGTGTGTTAATGTTCCAGAAGTATTTAAAACATTACCATACCAAACAAACTGATTACAAGCAACTGCAGTTGTGTCGCCGGTATTACTATTATTTATTGTTAAATGTAAAGTAACGGTTGAATCACAACCTGCGGCATTTGTCAATACATGGGTTAAGGTACCAGTTGTATTTATAGTGTTACCATACCAAACAAATTGATTACAAGCAATAGCTGTTGTATCTCCAGCATTACTACTATTTATTGTTAAATGTAAGGTAACAGTTGAATCACAACCTGCGGCATTTGTCAATACATGGGTTAATGTACCAGAGGTATTTAAAGTGTTGCCATACCAAACAAACTGATTACAAGCTACTGCAGTTGTGTCGCCGACATTACTATTATTTATAATTAAATGTAAGGTAACGGTTGAATCGCAACCTACAGAATTTGTCAATACATGTGTTAATGTGCCAGAGGTATTTAAAACGTTTCCATACCAAACAAACTGGTTACAAGCTGTTGCTGTAGTATCTCCTATAGATGGTGAATTAACGGTTATATAATTCGTTTTGATTTCTGTATTTGAAGCACCGTCAGTTATTACCAAGGTAATTGTTTTTAATCCACTAGTGCTATATGTTACACTGTGTGGGCCTTGAGTGCTTGCAGTTGCAGGACTCGCCCCTGCACCAAAATTCCAGCTATAAGTTGTTGTTCCGGTTGTTCCTGTTGATATTTCTGTAAAATTAACAGAAGAACCAGTACATATTGTTAATGGAGTTCCAGAAAAATTTGCATCTAATCCACATCCTGAAAGCGAAATTGGTAATATTTGGGCAGTTCCTACACATAATGATGAGTTTGTTTCAACTACGCTAATATTACCATTTGTGGAACCAAAATTAACTATAATTTGGTTGTTGTTTGGTCCAGTTTCTCCAAAACCAATTGATGCTCCAGCAGGTACTGACCATGTATAATTTGAACCAGGGGTTAAAGTTACACTATATGCTACACCAATCTCATTGCATGCAGGAAGAGTACTTCCTGTTATTATAGAAGTTGAAGGTAGAGAATTTACGGTGATTACTGCAGTTCCTGAGTTTACCGATGAACACACACCACTTGTAATAACTGCACGATAAGTAGTAGTTGCGGTAAGATTTGTTGCGGTTAATGTTGTTGTTGAATTTACAACATCTGTCCAGCCACCGCCATTATCATATTGCCATTTTGTGATTGTTCCGGTATAACCAGATAAAGTAAGAACGGTACTATTTGTTCCAGTACAAACTGTTACACTTCCAGCTATTGTTCCACCAACCGAAGTTGGACTTACTGTAATAATTGCAGTTCCTGAGTTTACCGATGAACATGCACCGCTTGTAATAACTGCACGATAAGTTGTAGTTACGGTAAGATTTGTTGCGGTTAATGTTGTTGTTGAATTTACAACATCTGTCCAACCACCGCCATTATCATATTGCCATTTTGTGATTATTCCAGTATAACCTGATAAAGTAAGAACGGTACTATTTGTTCCAGTACATACTGTTGCACTTCCTGCAATAATTCCTCCAACGGATGTTGGGCTTACGGTGATAGTTGCTATTCCTGAATTTACTGATGAACATGCACCACTTGTTATAACTGCACGATAAGTTGTAGTTACGGTAAGATTTGTTGCGGTTAATGTTGTTGTTGAATTTACAACATCTGTCCAACCACCGCCATTATCATATTGCCATTTTGTGATTGTTCCGGTATAACCTGATAATGTAAGA
>CAIQJL010000349.1 GCA_903872185.1 uncultured Bacteroidota bacterium
GCAAAAACATAAACCTGACGACCATCAATTCTTCCGTAGCCTGTTATAACACCGTCACCAAGAAATTTTTCCAAGTCAGCGCCTAAATCTTTTGCACGGTGTGTAACATATTTATCAAATTCAACAAAAGTTCCTTTGTCAAGCAAAACCTCAATTCTTTCGCGGGCTGTGAGTTTTCCCGATTTATGTTGTTTGTCAATTCTATCTTGCCCACCACCAAGTTCGGCTTGTCTGTTTAGTTCTTCAAACCTGTCAAATTTTTCTTCTAATGTCTTCATATATAATTTTTAAAATATATTTTTTCTATTCTTCAATTTCTTCTATTGCTTCAATTTCAACTAGTAGCTGATCACCGTTTACTATATCGTTGTCTTTAATATGTACTTTTTTAACAATACCATCAACAGGTGATTTAAATTCACTCTCCATTTTCATTGCCGAAATTATTAATACTGTATCTCCAGCACTAATTGGCTCACCTTCTTCAACCAGTACTTTTACAATTTTACCTGGCATTGGAGCAATAATATTATTTTGTCCGTCGTGTGATCCGGTTTGTTTGTTTTTACGGTATTTGCTTAAAGCATCTTCAATTTCTACCTTAATACTTTGTCCGTATTTGTAAATATTGAAAGTGTTAAATTCATTTGCTTTTGCAGTTTCTAATTCCCACGATCTATGGTTATGTAGAATTGAATATGAACCGTTTGGGGTAAAAAGAATATCAACATCGTAAATTTTATCATCAATTTTAATGTTGAATTTATTGTCTTCTCTTGATACTAGCTCTACCGTGGCTGTTCTATCATTAATTATAGCGTCTACCTTCATTTTAAATAATTTATATTGTTATTATTAGAGCTTTCTACTGCTTAACAATCTACCATAAGCTTTCCATAATTTTCTGCTTTTCTTTCCGGTGTAGTTCTCATCATGACCACCACCAATATATTCCATAAAAGCAGCAATTATTGCCATGTCTTCCAGTTCGGTAGCGTTATTGTCTTTTTCGAAAAGGAAATCGTTATTTTTCTCAATAAAATGTGTGTCATATGTTCCGTTAACAAAATCAGGAGTTTCCATTATTTTTTTCATGAATTTAATAGAAGTTTTTACGCCAGAGATTTTGTATTCATCAAGTACGCGTTTCATTCTGTTTATTGCTTCACCACGTGTTTCGGCCCAAACAATAATTTTAGAAATCATTGGATCATAATAAATTGGAATTTCGTATCCCGAATATACATAACCATCAGTCCTAACTCCAATTCCTTGAGCTTCAGAAATGTTTTTAATTAATCCAGGACAAGGCATGAAATTATTATGAGGATCTTCGGCATAAACGCGACATTCAATTGCGTGTCCTCTTTGTGTAATCTGATCCTGAGTATAAGTAAGTTTTAATCCGTTAGCAACATTTATTTGTTCGCGAACAAGATCAACGCCAACAACCGCTTCTGTTATAGGATGTTCAACCTGTAGGCGAGTGTTCATTTCAAGAAAATAGTAATTCCCTTTATCATCAACTAAAAATTCAATAGTACCAGCATTTTCATAATTAACAGCTTTAGCTGCAAGTACTGCCGTTTCGCCCATTCTTTTTCTTAAATCTGCAGAAATAATTACAGAAGGAGTTTCTTCAATAACTTTCTGGTGACGGCGTTGAACCGAACATTCGCGTTCGCAAAGGTGAATGGTGTTGCCGAATTTATCTGCCATTATTTGAAATTCAATATGATGAGGTGATTCAATATAAC
>CAIQJL010000350.1 GCA_903872185.1 uncultured Bacteroidota bacterium
AATTTGTCATTGCACGAATTGGTCCGTTAATATCTGGAACCGAAATATGTTTTCCGTCAGATGAAAATCCATATCCAATAATTTCTCCTAATATCGGTGCACCACGTTTTACCGCACTTTCGTATTCCTCTATTATTACTGTTGCTGCGCCACCGCTAGGAATAAGCCCATCGCGATTTTTATCAAATGGTCTTGAAGCTTTGGTTGGTTCATTTTCACGTTTTGAAAAAGCCCCTAAGCCATCAAAACTTCCAACACAAAAAACATTTACTTCCTGAGCACCGCCGCAAATAACTCTTTCCTGATATCCATGTTTAATCAAAAAATATCCCATTCCAATTGCATGTGATCCGCTTGCACAAGCACCACTAACGGTGAAATTTATTCCTCTTAATTTAAAAATTACCGATAAATTCATAGTAACAGAAGAATTCATCGATTGAAAAACTGAACCCGAACCAACAAGTAAAGTATCTCGTTTTTCTCTAATAATATCAATTGCATTAATAACCGGAACAGATGAACTATCATTTCCAAACAATATGCCCACTTCATTGTTGTCTAAAAATTCCTGATCTATATTTGCATTTTTTAATGCCTCAACTGTAGACACATAAGCATATTCAGCCTGTTCTGGCATAGAAATTCTTGAACGACGATCTAATAATCCTTTTAACTGTGGTCGTTCTACAGTACCGGTTAAACCAGATTGATAACCATAAGTTTTTCTTTCTAAGTCTAAAATAATTCCACTTTTACCCTGATATAGTGAATCTTTAACTTCTTCTAAATTTTTTCCAATTGATGAGTATATACCCATTCCTGTTATAACTACTCTTTTCATATTTTCTAATTATGTATACAAGCCTCCATTAATAGAAATTACTTCTCCGGTTATGTACGAAGAATTTTCTGATGCTAAAAAACCTGCTAATTCAGCAACTTCTTCAGGCGTTCCAAACCTATTTAATGGAATCATTGCTTTTAGTTGTTGTTCATTTAAATCAGCTGTCATATCAGAAATAATAAAACCAGGTGCAATTGCATTTACAGTCACTTTCTTCTTACCAACTTCCTGAGCAAGAGCCTTTGTTGCTGCTATTACTGCACCTTTTGCTGCTGAATAATTAACCTGACCAGGTAATCCTTTAATGCCAGAAAGCGAAACTATATTTATAATTCTTCCGAATTTATTTACTATCATATTTTTAAGAAGATAGCGTGTTGGATAAAAGAAACCATTTAAGTTAGTATCAATAACATCATTCCAATGGCTGTTTTCCATCCATATCATTAAAAAATCTTTGCGAATCCCTGCATTATTTACTAATACTTCAATATATTGCTCTGGATTAGAAAGTTGCCATTTTTCTAATGATGATTCAACTTGATCTGATTTGCTTACATCAAAACATACCATTTCGCCAGTACCACCAGCTTTTATAACGTTTTCTAAAGTTATTTTAGCTTCAGTTTCATTGCTTAAATAATTTATCAGGACATGATAATTCATAGAAGCAAGCTTAACACAAATTGCTCTGCCAATTCCTCTTGAACCACCTGTTACAAGTGCGATTTTCATATATTGAGTTGATAGGGAATAAAATAATAATTATGCAAATTTATTATTTTTTCAAAATGATTGCACTTTAATTGGGTATAAAAACAAAAGTTGACGAAAATGAATTGAATCATAATCGTCAACTTTCAAAAATATTAATTCTTAATATCTATAGTGATCAGGCTTGTACGGACCATTTACTGGTACTCCGATATAATCTGCCTGCTCCTGTGTAAGTTTTGTAAGTACAACTCCAATATGCTCGAGGTGTAAACGTGCAACTTCTTCATCTAAATGTTTTGGAAGTCTGTAAACACCAATTTCATATTTTTTTGCATAAAACTCTAATTGAGCAAGAGTTTGGTTAGTAAATGAATTACTCATAACAAAAGATGGATGTCCTGTAGCACAACCAAGATTTACTAAACGACCTTCTGCTAATAAAATAATTGAATGTCCATCAGCAAAAATATATTGATCAACCTGTGGCTTTACATTAATTTTTTTGATTCCAGGAAGAGCTTCTAATTGTGTTACCTGAATTTCGTTATCAAAATGTCCAATGTTGCAAACTATTGCTTCATTTTTCATTTTTTGCATGTGTTCAGCTTTGATAATATCTTTGTTTCCAGTAGTTGTAACAAAAACATTTCCTTCTGGAAGAGCATTTTCTAAAGTTGTAACTTCAAAACCTTCCATTGCTGCTTGTAAAGCGCAAATTGGATCAATTTCAGTAACAATTACTCTTGCTCCATAGGTTTTCATTGAAGTAGCACAACCTTTTCCAACATCACCATAACCACAAACTACTACTACCTTACCAGCAAGCATAATATCAGTAGCACGTTTTATTCCGTCAGCTAATGATTCACGACATCCATAAAGATTATCGAATTTAGATTTTGTAACAGAATCATTTACGTTTATAGCTGGGAAAAGTAATTCGCCTTTATCAAACATTTGATATAGACGGTGAACACCAGTTGTGGTTTCTTCAGAAACACCTTTAATATCTTTTTCTAATTGACTCCAGATTTTTCCATTAAGTTTAGTTTGCTCGCGAATAAGATTCTTTATAACCTGTTCTTCGTGAGTTTCACATGCTGTATCAACAAATGAAGGATCTTTTTCAGTTTTTATTCCCCAATGAATTAACATTGTTGCATCGCCACCATCATCAACTATAGAAGTTGGTCCTTGTCCGTTAGGAAAAGTAAGTGCCTGCATTGTACACCACCAGTATTCTTCCAAAGTTTCGCCTTTCCAAGCAAAAACTGGAATTCCAGCAGCAGCAATAGCTGCAGCTGCATGATCCTGTGTTGAGAAAATATTACAACTAGCCCAACGTACGTCTGCGCCCAATTCAACAAGTGTTTCAATTAATACAGCGGTTTGAATTGTCATGTGCAAGGAGCCCATGATGCGTGTTCCTTTAAGCGGTTTTGCTTGTCCGTATTTTTTACGTAATGACATTAGTCCCGGCATTTCGGTCTCAGCAAGTTTAATTTCTTTGCGGCCCCAATCGGCTAAAGTCATGTCTTTTACTTTATAATTTAAAGTTTCGGTCATTGTTTCACTCATGTTTTTAAAATTTTTATGCAAAGATAATTAAAATATAATTTTTTGAAATTATTTATATAGTAAATACTTTATTTACTATAAAGTGGTCTGTGTGTAACAGACCAAGAAAAAAATCAAATAAATTATAACAATGTTAAAAAATGTAAATATTTTAATTAAAGTAGTTTTTTGAGGAACAGAAAACCCAATCTATGCTTATATTTAAAAAACTTAAATAAAACTTTATGAATAATATAATAAATAACCCCAAAATAGTAGAGTCAATAATACCACCTCCTCCACATCACTGGGTGGGTAATGGATTTAAAGTAAATGGATTTATGCCTGGCGGTATCAGGTCAGAAAATAGAATGTCTCCATTTTTTTTACTTGACTATAATGCAAAAGTTGAATTTCCACCAAGCGAAAAACCAAAAGGTGTTGGAGTTCATCCTCACAGAGGTTTTGAAACCGTAACAATAGCCTATAAAGGCAAAGTTGAGCATCACGATAGTGCAGGTAATCATGGTGTAATTGGAGAAGGCGACGTGCAATGGATGACAGCAGGTTCGGGTATTTTACATAAAGAATATCAGGAAAAAGAATTCAGTGCAAATGGAGGTATATTTCAAATGGTGCAATTATGGGTGAACTTGCCAGCAAAACACAAAATGACTACACCTAAATATCAACCCATAACATATAACAAATTTGGCAAATACAATTTACCAGATAATAATGGTTTGGTAAATATAATAGCAGGAAATTTCAAAAACACAACTGGACCTGCATTTACTTTTTCGCCAATGAATGTTTATGACATCAAACTAAATAAAGATGCAAAATTAAAATTCGAATTACCAGAGCAATATAATACATGTATTCTTATGATAGAAGGCGATTCAGTAATCAATGATCAACTGGTCTCGGAAAATAATTTTGTGTTGTTTAAAAATAAAGGGACAGAAATTTCGCTAAAAGCAATAACAAATTGTACGTTTTTAGTATTAAATGGTGAACCAATAGATGAACCAATTGCAGCTCACGGACCATTTCTAATGAATACAGACAAAGAAATTCAGCAAGCAATTGACGATTATTATGAAGGTAAATTCGGCACACTTGAAGATTAAAATATTTAACCCAAACATCATTTTTACTAAGAATTTCTATATTTTTACAAAAAATATTCATGAAAATTTCTATTCCCATTCTACCTTTAAAGGTTGAGCAAGGTGGTTACCACATGTTAATTAAATCAAGACTAAACACTAATACTTGCGGTTATGTAATTATTGATACAGGTGCTTCAATGTCTGCTTTTGATAAAGATACCTGTTTAAATTTTTCGAAGCCAATTTTTAATATAAAAGAGGTTAAATCATCTGGAATTACAAACGAATCGCTAAATGCAATACCTGTTGTTATAAATAAAATATTTCTGGGCCGTCGCTCATTTAAAAACATAAAAGCAGTATTAATTGATTTATCTCATATTAATGCTTTGTATAGTGAATTTACAAATAAAGTAATTATTGGTTTAATTGGCGGAAATTTTCTAAAGAAATATAAAGCATCTATTGATTACAAAAACAATAAATTAAATATTGAAATTTAACATCTTATATGAAAAAAATAAAAAATATTGAAGCTTGGGTTGATGATGGATCAGAACCATTTCTAAAAGAACTTCGTGAATTTAATGAAAACGGAAAAGAAATTAATAAAGAAAGATATTTTTCTGCTGATATATTGGAAGAGAAAATTTTAACCAAATATAACGATGCTGGTCTTGTTTCTGAAGAAATAAATATTGGAGAAGATGGTGAGATTAATGATAAGACTATTATCTCGCGAAACGAAAACGGCGAACCTACTGAAATTAAAATTGAATATGCAGATACATCGCTAACCATTAAAAAATATTTTCGAGAAAATAATGGCAAAACAATTACAGTTTCAGAAGTTAGTGACGAAGGTGAATTTGAAGGAAAGCAAAGAGTAAAAGTCGACGACAAAGGTCACATAATTGAGACTCAAATACTTTCTGAAGAAAATGAAGTGCTGGAACAGCATTTATTTGATTTTGATGAAAATGGGAATATTTTAAATGAAAAACTGTTTGAAAAATCTCAAATGACCTCTGAAACAAAATATTTTTACGATGACCAAATGAATCTTGTAAAAAGAATTATGCTAAGCGCATCTGGACAAACTATTGACTGGGCTATTTTTAAATATGATGAAAGAGGAAATATATCAGAACAACAATTTGGCGATCACACTTTATATAAGTTAGAATACAACGAAAATAACAAAGTTGTATGTGAGCAAAAAATAAATTCTATGGGAATGATGGAATACAGTAAAAACTTTGAATATAACGAAGATGGAGAGTTAACAGAAGAAGATAATCTAATTGAAAAAACGACCTACAAATACAACTATTACGAATAGAAAAGTCGGTTTCCTTACGGAAACCGACTTTCATTAACCCAAACAACTAACAAACTATGAAAACCGATAATGGTGTTTAACCAAGCACAAAGATATAATCAATATATATACATTTTTAAAAAATTTGGCAGACTTTCATATTTAGTTTATAAAAATTCATTTTTTATTGATAAACGTATTTCAATGATTCTTAACAATATAAACCGGTTTAGTAATGAAGCTAAATAAAAGATTTTAAATGGTTTATAGATTTTGAAAAACTACTTAAAATTTTAACATAAATAAAAAATCCTATATTTGTAAAGGATTACAAGTGATAAAAAAAGACAACCGTTTAAATGAAAATTTTAATATTAATTTTAGCATTAACAGGAATCTCTTTTTCTGGTTTTACACAAGTAAATCAACTAGTAGTTGTAAATCAAGAAGCACAATTTCCAGGCGGAGATCAGGCAATGGTTCAGTATATTTATCAAAATATTAAATGGCCCGAAGAAACCAAAGGGAAATTAATAATGGACGAAATAACGATTAGCCTTGATGTTCTGCCTGATAGCTCTATTACAAATATAGTTCTGTTTAAAAAAGTTGGCTTTGGAATTGATGAGATAGTTGTAGATTTAATTAAAAAAATAAAATTTATACCATCTGTTCAAAATGGTATTGCTGTAAAAATGAATTTAATGTTAGGGGTTCCAATACAAATTAGAAATCAATAATTAAAATTATTATGAAAAATATCACGATCACTATTTTCGTTTTCATTTTGTTATTTTCAGGAGCATATTCGCAAACAGCAGTTATGGTTGACCCCAAGACAACTTCCATAGAAACTGCTCAAAAAATGATAGGCATTAACAAATTAACAGAAAAGACAAAATCAAATTTAAACAATCTTAAAAAAATTGATATACAAAAAGATAATTTAGGACAAAGAGTAGCATATTTCGAATCAAATTCATTGAAAATAATTAAAGTTTATTTGACAGATAATGGTATCGAAAAAAATATTGAATGGTACTATTCTGATGAAAAATTAATTTATTCAGAAGCAAATTGGGAAGACATTTCCACAAATAAAATTGTAAATACAGTAAAATGTTATTTTGACAATAATCATTTAATAACCTGGATTGATTTTGGCAATAAATTTCTAGATCCAAACACAGATACATTTAGAGAACGTGACTCAGAAATGACAATATACGGAAAAAAACTATATGATGAAGCAATAAAAAAATAATCATATCCTTTTTCCCTTTTCTCATAACTCAATTTCTGAATATTTAATCTAGTTTAAGTATATTTGCAAAATTATGATTAAAAGATTTTTATTCTGTATTAACAAATATTGAATTAAAAATCAAAAAGATTATCGACATGGAAGACATTAAGATATTTATTCAGAACGAAATAATGACCCTTGCATTTGTAAAGGTTGGATTTGACGACTCATTAATTAAATCAAAAGTTTTAGATTCAATAACAGTAGTTGATTTATTAGTCTCTATTGAAGAAAAAACAGGAAAAAATATTCCCCAACATTTAATTAGTCCGGATAATTTCGACACAATAAATATTATTATTGAAACTTTAAAAAAGCTATAATTTAAGATAATGAAAAAGATAGGGCTTATTTATCTTATCCCATTGCTTTTTGCTTGTTTATTCTTATTCTTTTTTAACAAATATTTAAACTCAAATCTTCTAAATAACAAAATTAAAAATAATACTGATTCAACCTTTCGTTATATAGAGAATTTTCAAAGCAATCAATTTTACGAGGATCAGTTTTTGTTAAATAATGATAGCTCCAAAACAATATATTTGTTAGGGTCTTCTGAACTAAGCGAAACAACAGAAGCTATTCCCTATAATTTTATCTCAGATCATTTTAGCACAAAAGTTATAGGGCTTGGTCATGCAGGCAACCAGTGTTTTTCAATATATTCACAACTACTAGCTAACGAAAACAGACTAAAAGATGCACCTATTATTATAATTCTATCGCCAGGATGGTTTGAATCTAAATCAGCAAAAGGAACTTCTTCTGCAATATTTTTGGAATATAATTCAGAATGGTTTTTAAAAACAATAAACAAAAAAGATAACGAATTTACAAGATTTGAAAACAAAAGGATTTCGCAGCTATATTCTGAATTTAGCTCACCAAATCTTGAAATAAAATTAATGAACTTTAAACATCGTTCAACTATAAGTTATTTTCATAAGATATTATTTTATCCAGTTATTATAATTGAAAAATTATTGATAGGACTAAAAGAAAACATGATATCAAAAAGAATAACATTAAACTCAACTAAAAGAACGCCTTTAAAATCTGAGGAAGTACAAATAAAATGGGATAGTCTTTTTACATCATCAAAAGAAGAAATTATTAAAAATTCTAATAATAACAGGTTTGGGATTAACAACGAATATTATACTGAATATGTACATGGAAAAACCGGCAAAGTTGAACCGGTTAGTGAAGATTTTAATCAAGAATTAGAAGATTTTAAAATGCTTATTAAGCTTTTAAAAAAGAAAAAGGCAAATGTATGTTTTGTTATTTCACCACTAAACCCTATATATTGTAAAAATTTAAAAGATCTTAAACCTACTATTAGTATAATTGAAACTGAGATTAAATCTAACGGGTATAATTATCTTAATTTATTTGAAACCGACACTTTAAAATACGATAAAGCAATTTTGTTTGATGTCATGCATATGTCTAAATATGGTTGGTATAAAATTGATAAATTCATTATTGAAACTTACAAGCTATCAAAATGAAAAAGAATAATTATAAAAGATTTTTATTAAACATTATATTATATACAATAATAGCCATCTCCATTTATTTATTGTATTCACCTTTAAATATTCATCATAACAATAAAACAAGTTCTTCTATTCAGTTTGTGTATCAACAATTTTAAATATGCTTCCATTTAGCTCTTTTGAATTTTTTATTTTAATAGCAATGTTCATTGCCGCTTTGGTTGCATCAAAACTTATATTTTCACAAAATTATTACAAACACATTCTAGCTGTTTTAAATCTAATATTTTTATCTATTGTTTACCCTAAACCATTTCATTTTATTATTCTAATCTTATTTTCATACTTTTTGACTTACCTTATAGCAGACGTATTTAAAATCAAAAAAAAGATCTGGGGTATTCTTATTCTGCTTCTTCCAATGCTATTAGTAAAATTCAATATACATTTTGACTTTTACCCTTTCGATTTAAATAACATTATATCATTTGCCGGGCTTTCCTATGCCAGTTTCAGAATCATGGGGTATTATATGGATAAAGCTCCAAACGAAAAAATGGCAGATTTTATCAGTTATTTTAACTTTTTATCTTTCACACCAACATTATTAATTGGTCCAATTGATAAATATAGCCGTTTTAAATCTTCTCAGGATATAGGTTTTTCGGCTATAAATACATATAATTTTATTATTGGCTGGAATACTTTAGTAAAAGGTATTGCATTTAAATTTATTATAGCAGAGCTTATCGACAGATATTGGTTAAATATTTATCCAGATACAAGTAAAGAAATTCTACATATGTTTAACAATATGTACTCATATTATTTTTATCTGTTTTTCGATTTTGCAGGTTATTCATTTATGGCACTCGGCATTGGTAAAATGATGGGAATTAATGTCCCTGTAAATTTCACTAATCCATTTCTTGCAGTTAATCCACAAGACTTCTGGAGAAGATTCCATATAAGCTTGGGCGAATGGCTTAAAGACTATTTTTTCACTCCATTATATATGTTCTTAACAAGAAAAAAGAGTTTAAAAAAATTCCCTATTTTAAGACAAAACATTGCATTAATAATGACATTCCTTTTAATGGGCTGTTGGAATGGTTTTAAGTTAAATTATATTTTAAGTGGAACATTGTTAGGAGTATTTTCTGCTATTCATAATACATACTTAATTCATTGTAAGAAAAAAGGTAGAGATGTTATATTCGGAAACCTTAATCCTATTGTAGTAAAAATAATTAGCATTATTTTAGTTTTTAATACATTTGCATTTGCACTTTATATTTTTAGCGGAAGATTTCCATTTTTAAATTAATTGTATGAGATTTTGTTTCAAACAAAAAGATTTTATAGAGCAATCGATTGAACCTGATCAATTGGCTGTAATAGACATAAACAGAGAACTTACATGGCTTCAGTTCGAAACTGAAGTAAATAATATTTGTTTGTTTTTTAAACAACAAAATTGGGATAAACTGGGTAAACCGATTATTCTATATGGACACAAACAAATAGAAATGATTACAGTAATGTATGCAATGATGAAACTTAACATTACATACATACCTATTGATATTATTTACCCTAAACAACGTATTTTAACAATTCAACAAATAGCAGAAGTTGATATTATTTTAAATTGTACTACAAATTTACTTGATTTTAAAAACACTACCGAAGTTCAAGTAAAACCTAACGAACTAACAATCATAAAACAAGATTCAACGCCAGTTTTGTCAATTAATATTAATCCTGATCCGTTAATCTATATTATTTTCACATCGGGTAGTACAGGCGAGCCTAAAGGAGTACAAATTTCGACTAAAGCAGTTCAATCCTTTACCAAGTGGATGGCTAATGATTTCGGATTTTCTTCAAAAGATATTTTTATAAATATTGCCAATTTCAGTTTCGATTTATCTGTATTTGAAGTTATGACTTTTGGTGAACTTGGTTCTACCTTATTATTAAATGATCTTGAGATTACTAAAGATGCTGAGTTGTTAATGCAAAGAGTAGAAAACAATCAAGGTACTGTTTTAGTAGCCACACCTTCATATGCTCTTACTTATGCAAGAATTGGAGCCGATTCAAGATTAAATTCAATAAGATATTTTTTATTTTGTGGCGAAACACTTCCACATACTACAGCAGCAACATTATACAAAGAATATCCAAAAGCAATAATTTTTAACACTTATGGCCCAACAGAAGCAACTGTTGCGACTACTCAAATTGAAATAACCCAAGAAATTCTTGATAAATATAACCCTTTACCCGTTGGATTTCCAAAACCAGAATGCGAAATTCTTATTGAAACTGAGAACCCTGAAGAAAAAGAAGGTGAACTAGTAATTGTTGGCGATCATGTTTCTGTAGGTTATTTTAACAACGAAGAATTAAACAAACAAAAATTCTTTTTACATAATGGTAAGCGGGCATTTAGAACTGGCGATTTGGCATACTACGAGGACAATATGCTATTTTGCAAAGGCAGAAACGACGACCAGATTAAAATGCATGGTTTTAGAATTGAGTTAAACGAAATAACAAATGCAATTTGCAAGAATGAAATAGTTGCTTCTGCTGCAACAGTTGGTCTTAAAAGAAATAATGAAGTAAAAAAAATAGTAAGTTTTGTTATTCCTAAAGTTGCAATCGAAAAAACAGAACTCAATAAAATACTGCTACCATTTTTAGAAAAATCATTGCCATATTATATGATTCCAGGAGATATTGATATTGTATCAGATTTCCCATATAGCACCAGTCATAAAATTGACAAGAAAAAACTAATTGAAGATTACCTTAAAAGGCAATTTAATAACGATTAATAATATTGTGTTTTTTATTTGATTATTATAGATTTAGTATTAATTTTACTTTAACTGAAAGTTTAAAGTAATTGATTATAAAATTCCGATGACAAAAGAAAATGCTATAAAATTATTTAAAGACAAGCAAATACGTACTCATTGGGATGAAAAACTCGAGAAATGGTATTTCTCAATTGTTGATGTTGTAGGTGTACTAACTGAAAGTTATAATTCAAGAAAATACTGGAGCGTATTAAAAACTAGATTAAAAACCGAAGGAAGTGAGTTGGCTACAAAATGTAGTCAACTGAAAATGCTTTCCTCTGACGGCAAAATGTACTTAACAGATATTGCAGACACAGAAACGCTATTTAGATTGATACAATCTATTCCTTCACCTAAAGCAGAACCTTTTAAACTTTTATCGCCCCTGTTGGAGTTATCTCCAACAGTAATAAAATTTAATTACGATTAGAATAATTGTTTTTTACTAATTATTATAGATTTAGTATTAATTTTACATAATTAACTGTAAAACAAAGATGTTAGCATAATGGTTGCAGTTCAGATAAACCAAAAGGGTTGGGAGTATTTAATTGTTACTAACAAGCTATAAAATAAAAACAAATAAACCTATCAATATGAGAAAACAATTATTTTTAATCATTTGGGTTGTTACTTTAAGTACAATAAAATTGTATGCACAAGACAATCCTGTCGAAAGCATAGTAATTAATGCAACAAAATCAATTATTGCAAAAGATTTTAAACCAAATGAATTGCATGACTATGTTCGGGTTGACAATGAACTGATAACATTTATCAATGGTAATTTTTCTGGTATCAAGAGAAAAGAATGTATTGCTATTTGCCCAATGAATAGACTTACTGGAACAGCTGGAGCATATCAAAAGTTCATTATATTGTTTTACAAAAATGAGGCTGGCAACTGGACAAAAGGTAATTTTCATGTGTTAGAACAAGAAATAGAAACAAAAGACTTAAACAACGACAAATTACCTGAACTCATTTGTAAAAGTGGTTATAGTTGGCAGGGAGAAGATGGTAACAGCACCACTATATATCAACTAAGAGGAGACTCTATTAAAAAAATATATTCTAACGAAAGTGTAGATCATGAAATTATGTATATAGAATATGGAGAAATTGTTTCGAAAAATTACGAGATTTCATTTATTGACTTAAATAACGATGGTATAATAGAAATAAATGAGAATTTAGAAATAAGAATTCTTACTAAAAAATCTGAAAACTACGAAGAAAATGAAACTAAGAGCATAAAGACAAGCCGAACATTAAAATTAATTGACAACAAATACAAATAGCCAGTTGGTAACACTTAGTTGGCATTTAGCGGGCAGACATGTGCAATCCGCCGCGGCGGAGACAATGCTAACAAATAATAAAATATTTAACGGCTTGACAATCCACCACAGCGGACTGCAGCTAATCGTCCAATTTTCCAAGTACAACTCGTTCGCCACTATGCATACTAACGAAAAACATCCTTATCACAACTTCTATTAATCTTGACAACAACAAAAATAAAAAAATGGAAACAAAATTTTCGACTTTTGCAATATTACTTCTTCTTGTCTTTTCAATCAGCTCATATGCACAGAACATACAGACACAATCAATTGATGAAGGTGGAGAATATCCAATCAGTAGAAATGACGCAAATCATCCCTGCATTACACCAGAACAATATAAAATTATTGAAAAGCAATGTGTCGCTAATATTAAATTACTTGGTCTTGAAAATGTTGGTAAAAAAGGAACAAATACTACATCTTTCATATGGCCACTAAAAACAGCTAATGGTTTAAATGATTGCAGCTATTATTATATTGGTAATTACCTTGATCAGGATGCTACAAGCCCAGGAATAAAAGACTGGAATTGCGGTTCGGTTACTTACGATGGGCACCAAGGGACCGATATATGCACATATCCATACCCGTTTGATAAAATGGATAACAATCAGGTTGAAATAATTGCAGCAGCTTCGGGTACTATTATAAACAGAGTAGATGGAAATTTTGACAAAAACTGCGATTGGAGTAATGGGAATGCAAACTATATTACTATACAGCATGCTGATGGTTCAGTTGCTATGTACTGGCACATGAAAATGAATTCTCTTACTACAAAGCAAATAGGCCAAACGGTTGTTGCCGGAGAATATTTAGGCATAGTTGGCAGTTCAGGGGCTTCATCAGCGCCACATCTTCACTTTGAAGTTCTGAGCGGGATAACAATTAACACTTTAAACGACGCTTATTCCGGACCATGCAATACATTAAATGCCAATTCATGGTGGGCAGTTCAAAAACCATATACTGAACCTGCAATAATTCAGGCATCAGTTCATCCTGTATTGGCTATCCTTCCTGTTTGTCCAGCCACTGAAACTCCTAATGAAGATAGCTGTTTTACTGGTGGAGCTTCTGCTAAGTTTTATATTTTTATGAGAAATGAAACAATAGGATTGGTACAAAGTATGCGCATTGTTAATCCAAACGGAACAACATTTAGTAGCTGGACACATACAAGCACAAGTAATTATTTTGCTTCTTACAGAATTTTTACTCAAACCTTACCTACAACAACTGGTACTTATACTTATGAAGCAATATACAATGGAATCATTTGTACCAAAAGTTTTAAGATTAATTGCAATTCATCTGGCATTTTAGAAAATAATATTGCTTTAACTATTTCAGTTTCTCCAAATCCCTTTTGTTCCTCGACAATTTTGCAGTCTGACAAAATTTTAAAAGGTGCAACTTTAAAAATTTTCAATTTATATGGTCAACTAGTAAAACAAATAAATAATATTTCGGGACAAACAGTTACTTTGCATCGTGAAAACTTGCCATGCGGGCTTTATTATCTTCGTTTAATTGAAGATAACGAAGTAAATACAACATACAAATTAATAATCACAGACAATTGATCATATAAATATAGTAAAGTGCACAGTGGCTAACACCGTATTTTAAAACTGTCTAAACCCAATAATTTCTCTAACTTCACTTATTGTTTTTGAAGCGCTAACTCTGGCCTTTTCTGCGCCACGATTAATTACTTTACGTAAATAATCATTATCAGACTTCAATTCATTTATCCGTTCAAGAATAGGAGAAGTAAATTTAATAATATCTTCTGCTAATTGTTTTTTAAGGTCACCATAT
>CAIQJL010000351.1 GCA_903872185.1 uncultured Bacteroidota bacterium
CAAGATAGTGGGCGCCCTAAATGAACGCTACATCCAAAATTTTCAATATATTGACTGCATGCCTGTAATCCTCTCCATTTAACCTTACTATCAAACCGTAAACGAATTCCACCAAACTCACAATAAAGATCACGAAATTCCTTTGCAGTAATTTTTTTCTCACTTGCTAGACAAACTAGCTCCCATGGATTAATTAGCACAAGTTTACCATGACAACAAGTTCCAGTTCGCGAACAAGTGAGTGGTAATTTATCATTAACTGTTAGCTTAATCGTGATTTTCGTCAAAATATCTTTTTTAATTAACGGCTTTGTGGTTTAATTAGATGTTATTTTAATGCACACTGTTATAATTTCAAATTAGCTTAAAAAATCTTTCCCGATACTCCAAGGCTTACCGATTCTCTCACCAAGACTCCAGTATGCAGGTTCTAGCATTGAAAAAAAGAATGGCTGAACTTTTACCAAATCAACTTTACCATTTGTCATAAATTTATCATCGCAATATGTTTCAACAATATTTCCAATAAATATTTCATGAGATTTTATATCCAGAACTTGAGTTAATTCACACTCCATATTTATTGCACATTCATCAATCATGGGTGCATTTTTTAAGCTGCCATAGAAATTTTTAAATAATTTCGATTTATCGCTTATTTTGCCTGATACCATGCCAATATAATCTGTTTCTTTTAACATTTTTACAGAAGGAATATTCACACTAAATGTTTTATTTTCTTTTATTCCCTGATTGGTGTAATGCGATTTATTCATAGACATACCAATGATTTTGTGCCCTAATATGCCAATCCATGCAATGGTGATGTAGTTTGCTTTTCCTTTAATATCTGCGCCAACAATAACTGAAGGCGATGGATATAAACAATTTTCAGCTCCTATAGATTTTTTCATGAATTTTATATTTATTTAGCCATAAATAAACATTGAAAATAAAGTTAATTATTCTGCTTAGCAAATTTTTCGATTGTAATTTGTGGTTTTCCTAATTCGTCCCACGTGCTTTGTGCTTCAAATGTTTCTATATTGTTATTCATAATAGTCATTAATTTAACAGTAAATTTTAATTGACCTATAAATATTGACATAAACTTAGCCAAACCCATTGGCATATTTCCAACACCTAATTTTTCTTTAGTATAATTATTAGTAAAAACAGTTGCAGCTTCTTTCATAGTAAATGCTTCAACACCTTGAACTGAATATGATTTATTTAATGATTTTTCGGTTTTAAAAGCATTTGCAACCTGACGACCATAGTCTTCGCCAGCTATCCACCATATTTTATGAACAGGTTTACCCATAAACATAATCTTTTTGCCTTGTTTCATTCCACTATTAAAGTTTTCCATAAAATTTGAAGGATAAAAAATAGTATATGGCAAACCCGATTTCTCGATTTTGTATACACAGTTGTTTTTTGCTTTCATTACCCACCAATCGCCTTTGAAATTTCGTGCAAGAAAAGATCCCAAATAAGCAACTTGTTTAATTGACGACTTTTTTGCTGCTTCAAGAATATTGTCTATGCCATTAGTTTCAGGATTAAATACATTTTCTTTATCTGCAGGACTAGTAGAAATATTGATATACAAACCATCGGCATTTTTTAATGCTTCTTCAATAGAATTTTTATCTTTCAAATCACCTTTTACTAAATTAATTTCATTTGGCAATATTTGTTTGGCTTTGTTAATATCTCTAACCAATGCAGTTACTTCAAATCCGGCTTTTACTAATTCTTTTACAACAGGTATTCCTATTGTTCCTGTTGCACCAATAACAGTAATTTTTTTCATTTTTAATTTAATTAATTTATTTGTTTTAATTTTTAACTTTGCAAATATATAAACTTAGTAGTAATAAAGTAGATAGTTAGGTTTTCAAAACAAAGAACTTAATATCTTACTATTATTGATAATCATTGATTTAATTATAAATTATAAATGATGTTTGACGAAAATAAATTAACAAGAGAAATATTGCAAGATCGTTATCAGCAATATAATGTTTGTCCAGTTGCATTTGCAATAGAAAAAATAGGCGGAAAATGGAAACCAATTATTTTGTATTTGATTTCGCATGATATCAATCGTTTTAGTGAAATGTTACGAATGATAAACGGTATAAGTAAAACAATGCTAACTTCACAATTGCGCGCACTAGAAAAGGATGGATTTATCACCAGATTAGTTTACGCTGAAATACCACCAAAAGTAGAATATTCTTTAACAGAATTAGGTAAAACTTTACGCCCTGTTTTGATTACAATTTGCGAATGGGCAGAAGGAAATCTTTTAGCAAAAGAAAAATTTCAGTTACAATAATTTGCATTTTGTTTAATAGCTAGAAAATAAGCGCACATACAAATATTGCAATTGATTAAGACTTTATATCC
>CAIQJL010000352.1 GCA_903872185.1 uncultured Bacteroidota bacterium
CGAAGACTGAGGAGTTTATAACTCTCCCTTCTATTGCCTAAAGGTGACAGTTCTTTAATTAATTTTTTGTTGATTTTAACTTAAGGCAATTTAAGTAATTAAGGCACTTTAAGTACTTTTTCAAAAGTCAGTCATGATGAACGTAGTCGAACCATAATTTAATTTTTATAATAATAAAGATCACATGTTGTCAGTAAATAGCATATTAAAAGCAAACGAAAAACTAAAAGGAGTTGTAACTAAAACTCCTTTAGAAATGAATCTGAATCTTTCATCAGAACATAATGCAAATATATGGTTAAAAAGAGAAGATTTGCAAATAATACGCTCATATAAATTGCGTGGTGCTTATAATTTAATATCCAGCCTTAGCGCCGAAGAAACCAAAAACGGAGTAATATGTGCAAGTGCAGGAAATCATGCACAGGGCGTAGCATATGCTTGCAGAAAACTTGGAATAAAAGGAAAAATTTATATGCCTGTTATTACTCCCTCGCAAAAGGTGAAACAAGTTGAAATGTTTGGAAAAGACTCTATTGAAATTATATTTCATGGAGATTGTTTTGACGATGCATATGATGCTGCCCTAAAAATAAGTAAAGAGCAAAATATCTTTTTCATTCATCCATTTGATGACGAAAGAATAATTTCGGGGCAAGGAACTGTTGGAGTAGAAATAATGCATGATGTTAATTTCGAAATCGATTATTTATTTGTCCCTATAGGTGGTGGTGGACTGGCTTCTGGATTAATAACCTATCTGAAACAAATTAGTCCGAACACTAAAATAATTGGTGTTGAGCCAGAAGGTGCTGCATCAATGAAAAAATCGATAGAGATGAATGAAGTTGTTACCCTAGATAAAATTGAAAGATTTGTTGATGGTGCAGCTGTTAGAAGAGTTGGAAATTTAACTTTTAATATTTGCAAAGGTGGTTTAGACGATATTCTTGTTATTCCAGAAGGGCTTGTTTGTTCTAAAATTTTAAGACTATACAACGAAGAAGCAATAGTTGCTGAACCTGCCGGTGTTTTGTCAATTTGTGCTTTGGATTTATATAAAGATAAAATTAAAAATAAAAACGTTGTATGTATTGTTAGTGGTGGAAATAATGACATTTCAAGAATGGAAGAAATAAAAGAACGTGCACAACTATACGAAGGGTTAAAGCATTATTTTATTGTTCGCTTCCCACAGCGTGCTGGTGCATTACGCGAATTCCTGAATGACGTTTTAGGCCCTAATGATGATATTTCTACTTTTCAATATACAAAAAAGAATTCACGTGAAAATGGGCCTGCTCTTATAGGCATTGAATTACAAAAATCGGAAGATTACCAACCTTTAATAAATAGAATGAATGAATATAAAATAGTTTATGAGTATTTAAATAGTAAATCGGATTTGTTTCAGTACATCATTTAGATTCTATCACATCTGTTTTTAAACATTTTTACTTTGTAATATCTCAAAATATTAAGTACATTTGTTTAAGATTTAGAACAAAAAATTATTTTCAATGATTTAACAAAGTGGTTAATAAGGTTGACTTTACTGCACAACTAACACTTTTTAATGCCACAATGTAACTAAATCATTTAAACTTAGCCCAAAATGGGGTTTAACAAATTAGAACTAATGAGCAACAACAATCCCATAGAAAACGCTGCTACCCTTCGCAAAAAAGCAGAAGAAATTATAAATAAACAAAGTGCAAATGAGTTTTCTGAAATGTCTAAAACAGAAACACTAGAACACATTCACGAATTAAGTGTGCATCAGATAGAACTGGAAATGCAAAACGAAGATCTGGCATTAGCACACGAGCAAGCTAAGCAAAACGCCGATAAATATTCTGAACTATACGATTTTGCACCATCTGGATTTATATCAATCACAAAAAAAGGTGAAATTGAAAAATTGAATTTTAAAGCAGCAAAAATGCTTGGCAAAGAGCGGTCATATTTTATAAATAAAAAGTTGGCTCTTTTTCTTGATAATAATTCAAAACAAGCATTTCAATTGTTAACTGATAAAGTCTTTTCTGGTTATAAATTAAAAGAATCTTGTGAAGCAATAATTAAAACGATAGATAACTCATCAATAAATGTAGTTATTGAGGGAACACTTTCAATAAATAACAAAGAATGCTTTCTTACTTTAGTAGATATTACCGATCGTAAAAATATAGAACTTAGGCTACGTAAAGAAGCCGAAAAGAATTCGTTATTACTCGAGTTATTTATTAATGCATCAACTCTTACCGATAAAGAACTCTATGATCAGGCATTAGATATAGCCGTTAAAATTACTGATAGTAAAATTGGTTTCTTTCACCAGGTAAGCTACAACCAAAAGGAAATCATCCTTACAACATGGAACGATGAAGCAAAAAAACACTGCAGCACTTCATACGACGATCATTATCCTATTGAAAAAGCAGGAAACTGGGCCGATTGTTTAAGGCAAAAAAAAGCAATTATTTACAATGATTTTCCCACTTCTATAAATAAAAAAGGGCTGCCCGAAGGCCATGCTCCTATTGACAGAATAATGAGCATTCCGGTAATACATAAAGAAAAAGTCCGGTTAATTTTTGGTGTAGGTAATAAACCTACTGGCTACACCGAGATGGATGTAAATCAGCTACAAGCTGTAGCTAACGAATTATATAAAATACTTGAAAAACGCAAAATAGAAAAAGAAATACAGCAAGTCTCTGAAAAAAACAAATCAATTATTCAATCAGCCATGGACGGCTTCTGGATTGCAGACATGGATGGCAATTTACAGGAAGTGAATAATGCTTACTGCAAAATGAGCGGTTACAGCGAGCAGGAATTGTTAAAAATGAATATTTCAGATCTGGAAGCAAAAGAAAAGTTATCTGAAATTGAAAAGCACTTAGAAAAAATTAAAACACAAAACAAACACTTTTTCGAATCAAGACATAAAAAGAAAGACGGTACTTTTTTCGATGTTGAAGTCAGTGCTCAACACCAATCTTTTAATGGTGGGTGCTTTGTTGCTTTTATTCATGACATTACTAAAAGAAAACAAAATGAAATTAAATTAGAAGTATCTAATTCAATTTATGAGTTTATTATGGATAATTCGGATGATGTTTTATGGATTATGGATGGTAATCTAAATCTTAAATATGAAACCTCTGCTATTGAAAAACTATTAGGCTATACTGTTGAAGAGCATTTAAAATTAACTATTGATGATTATTTAACTCCCGAATCAGCTTCTTTAATTAAAGAAGAATTTAAGCAGGGAATGATTAAAGTTGCAAAAAAAGAGGATGATAAAATTAGAAATAAAGTAGAATTAGAAGTAGAACTTATTCATAAAGATAAAACTCATCGTTTTGCTTTAATAACAATGAACATAATAAGGGATGATCAATATAACATTATTAATATTAATGGAAAAACTGTTGATATAACCGAGCGCAAAAAGACAGAAGACATACTAAGCATGATTATAGAAAACAATCCTATGTCTATTCAAATAATGGATAATAACGGTTGCACACTTAAAACTAATTCTGCTCATACCAAACTTTTTGGGACACCACCACCACCCGACTTTTCGATTTTTACCGATCTTGAGAGTAAAGGATTTGACGAATATATTCAACTTGCCAAAAATGGCGAAGTTGTTCATTTTCCTGACATTTCATACAATATGCATGATGTTTTTAAAGAATTACCAGACAAATTAATATGGATACGAGCTATTTTGTTTTCTTTAAAAGATAGTATTGGCAAACCCGAAAAATATGTTTTCATGCATACAGATATTACAGAAAACAAGTTGGCAGAAGAATCAATATTGGAGAGTAAAAATTATCTGGATAGTATCATTAACTTAGTTGCTTCGCCTATTTTTATTAAAGACGAAAACCATAAATTTTGTCTGGTAAATAATGCATTTTGTTCACTTCTTAACCTTCCGGTTGAAAAAATTATTGGTACTACAGGTTATGAATATTTTCAAGAGGAACAAATGAAAGTATTTATTGCAAAAGATTTAGAAGTATTTGAAACAGGCAAAGAAAATATTAACGAAGAATTTTTAACCGATGGAACTGGCAAAATTAAAACTATTGTTACCATTAAAACCTTATATACCGATTCAAAAGGAAATAAATTTCTAGTTGGAGTTATATATGATATTACAGACCGAAAATTGGCCGAAGCAGAATTATTAAACGCCAAAGAAAAAGCCGAAGAAAACGACAAGCTTAAATCTGCTTTCCTTGCAAATATGAGTCACGAAATTAGAACTCCAATGAATGGAATACTTGGTTTTGCCGAGTTACTTAAAGAACCTCAACTTTCAGGAGAAGATCAGCAAAAGTATATAAGAGTTATTGAAAAAAGCGGTAACAGAATGCTTAACATTATAAACAATATTGTTGATATTTCAAAAATAGAATCGGGGCTAATGAAGTTTCATTTAGATAAATCTAATATAAATGAACAACTAGAATACATTTATACTTTCTTCATACCTGAGGTTGAAAATAAAAAAATAAAGTTAATACTCAATAACACTTTGTCAGCAAAAGAAGCTATCATTAATACCGATCGTGAAAAACTTTATGCTATATTAATAAACCTTGTTAAAAATGCTATTAAATTCACCAAAAAAGGATCAATTGAATTTGGCTATGTTAAAAAAGTTGATTTTCTTGAGTTTTACGTTAAAGACACAGGCATTGGGGTACCAAAAAACAAGAGGGAAACCATTTTTGAGCGTTTTATGCAAGCAGATGTTAAGCATAATGTATCGTTGCAAGGAGCCGGTTTGGGATTAGCTATAACAAAATCATACATTGAAATGCTAGGGGGTAAAATATGGTTAGAAAGTGAAGAAGGTATTGGTTCAACTTTTTATTTTACATTGCCATACAATATTGCACCGCTAGCAGAAATAGAGCAAGAAATAACTATTCAGAAAGCCATAAATAATAATGCTAAAAATCTAAAAACACTTATTTGCGAAGATGATGAAACATCGCAAATATTGATAAAAGAAATAGCAAAAACATTTAGCAATGAAATACTGGAAGCACGAACCGGGCTCGAAGCCATTGAAATTTGCCGAAATAACCCCGACATTGATTTAATATTAATGGATATTAATATGCCAGAAATGGACGGATCTGAAGCAACCCAGCACATCCGACAATTTAACAAGGATGTAATCATTATTGCACAAACAGCTTATGGACTTTTTGGCGATAAAGAAAAATTTATTGAGGCAGGATGCAACGATTATATTACAAAACCAATTAATAACATGTTATTAAAAGAATTAATACAAAAATATTTCAACAAATAGTTTCAAAAACTTTTTTGAATTTTTACTTTTTTTTTTGTAAAAACATCAAAAGCTGGGGTCATATTGAGCCTGTAGAAATAGTGCGTGGGGCATTGTGCATATCTTTCGAGTGCACTTCGTCAAGCTCAGTGCAGGCTCTCTAGATGACAGCATTGGGAATTGAGAAATAAAACGATTTAAATTTTTTAATATTATTGTTTCCTTACAATTGATAAAATTCAACACAGTTTCTAAATAAAGACTATAACTGAATTTTTAGTGGTTGTTTTTAAAACTAAAAAATATTTGTATCATTGCTTTACATTTTCTTCACAGAATTAAAGAGGTTCTATTTTGTGTCTGAAAAAATCTAAAAAGCATAGACATAACCGCAAAATAGCACTAAGTTTAACGAAGTTAATTCCCACAACCCATTCATTAAATTATATTGAACTCACATAAAATAAAGCATCCTTACCATGCCTCTAGAAAATAAACCAAGCATACTCATTGTTGACGACACCGAAGAAAACTTGTTCTTTCTTGAAGTAATCTTAAAAAAATTAAATGTAAACATCATAATGGCACTTTCAGGTTCCGAGGCACTTGAAAAAATCAAGGGAACTGAAATTGCATTGGCAATTATTGATGTTCGTATGCCTGATATTAACGGCTACGAACTCGCAGTTCTTATTAATAAAGAGAGATTGAACAATAAAATACCAATTATTTTTATAACCGCCAATTATGCTAACGACATAGATATGTTTGATGGGTATAGTTCCGGGGCAATCGATTATATTTTTAAGCCTTTTAATAAACAAATCTTGTTTAGTAAAATCAATGTTTTTCTAGACCTTTTCAATCAAAAGCAAATTATTTTACAAAATGTAGCTCAATTAAAAAAATCTACCGAAGAAATAACAATGATAAACTCATTTTTAACAAAGAGTGAGGAAAAATATCGCACAATGTTGAATGCCTCGCCCAATGGCATCTTTATTACTAATCTTGAAGGAATAATTACAGATGTTTCTGAAATTGGGCTTGCATTATTTGGCTTTAATACAAAAGATTATTTAGCGGGTAAAAGTATTTTCGAAATAGTTGAGCCAGAAGAAAAAAATATCCTTCGTGAAATATTCGTTAGAACATCAAACGAAGGAATTATCCAAAATTTCGAATTAAGAATCAAAAAAACAAATAATACTTATTTTTTAAGTGAAATCAGTATTACATTAATACAAGATAAGGAGTTGGTGCCCTTTGCTTTTATGTTAATCATGCGCGACATTTCTCAACGTGCCAAAATAGAAACGAAACAAATACATGCCGACCGAATGGCAAATCTGGGCGAAATGGCTGCAGGAATAGCACACGAGATTAATCAACCATTAAATATTATTTCTTTGGTTATGGATAAAATTTTATTTGAGTCATCTCAAACCAACACTATAGAAATAGAATTCTTTAAAAAGAAATCAAACAAAATTTTCGAAAACATATTACGAATAAGAAATATAATTGATCATATCAGAGCTTTTTCCAGAAGCCATAACGAATATTTATTAACTAGTTTTGATATTAATTCGAGCATAAAAAATGCAATTTCGATGATATCTGAGCAATTTAAACACCTTGATATCAAATTAAATATTCAACTTGAAAATGACCTTCCTTTATTATTAGGTAATACTTTTCAATTAGAGCAAGTTGTTATTAACCTTCTAATAAATGCCAAAGATGCGGTAATAGAAAAGAAAAATAAATTGAAAGATTCTTATGAAATGAAAATTGATATAAAATCATATTATGAGTATAATAATCTGATTATTGAAATTAACGATAATGGTATAGGCATTCTATATGAAGATATCAATAATGTTATTCTCCCTTTTTACACAACAAAGAGTGAAGGAAAAGGAACAGGGATAGGATTATCAATATGTTATCAGTTAATAAAAGAAATGAACGGAACAATAGATATAAAAAGCAACAGGTTTGATGGAACAAAAATTAAACTTACTATATCTATTTTAAAGAAAAACTAGAAAATGGAAAAAAGCAATAAATTAAAAATCCTGATTCTTGATGATGAAAAACAATTCACAGAAGAATTGAGCGAGTTCTTTCAGGGTTCTACTTATGAGTCATATGAAGCCAATACTATTGCCGAAGGAAAAGAAATATTAAACAGTCGTGAAATTGATCTCCTTATTCTTGATATACGATTGCCTGGAGTTAATGGGCTAGATATTTTGAAAGAAGTAAAAGTTCAATTTCCACATATTGAAATTATAATGATTTCGGCACATGGTGATATGGATACAGTAATAAAAGCCATGCGACTTGGGGCATTTGATTATTTGCGGAAACCTTTCAGATTTATCGACATTCAGATTGCAATTGAGCGTACTCAAAAATACATTCAAATGCAACGTAAGCTGAAAAAGATGGAAGAAAAAAATTCATTAATTTCAAAAACCCTAGAACAAAGAATTGATAGGCAATTTATAGGCGTAAGCTCACAAATTCTAGATGTATTTGAAAAAGCTACAACGGCAGCAAATTACCCAGAAGCAAATGTTTTAATTACAGGTGAAAGTGGAACAGGAAAAGAGAATATTGCAAGAATAATACATTATTCGAGTAGCAGAAAAGATAATGTTTTTTGTGCCGTTAATAGTAGCGCCATTACAGAAACACTTTTAGAAAGCGAATTTTTTGGACATAAAAAGGGATCGTTTACTGGTGCTATTTCTGATAAAATGGGCTATTTTGAAGTATGTAACCAAGGAAGCTTATTTCTTGATGAAATTGCTGATATGCCTTTTAACTTGCAGGCCAAGATTCTTCGTGCTACCGAAGAAAAAGTAATTACAAGGGTTGGTGATACAAAAGAGATTAAAACTGATTTTAGAATCATCTCAGCTACGAATCATGATATTGATAAGAGGGTTGAGCAAAATAAATTCCGACTCGACTTACTATACCGCCTTAACACATTGCACATACACATTCCTGCACTTCGCGAAAGACCAGAAGATATTAAGCATCTGTTAACTCATTTTGTTGATGTTTATACTACAAAATTTAATAAACCTAATATTCATATATCCAAAGAAGTTTTTGATACGCTTTTTAAATATGATTTTCCTGGAAATGTGCGGGAATTAAGAAATATGGCTGAAAGAGCTGTTATACTTTGCAAAAGTAACACAATTGGAATATCAGATTTTCAGGGTAAAATTATAAAATCGGAAAAAAGTTTACCTAAAGACGAAATTGTTGATTTGAAAATGAATGAAATTAAGGTAATCCGTAAAGCCCTACAAAGCTGTAAATATAATCAGCGAGCAACAGCTGATGTTCTTGGAATAACAAGAGATGCACTAATTAGAAAAATGAAAAAATACAATATTACCGTAAGCAAAAGTGAAGAATAAATTATTTCTACCTACAGTGTTTTTAAATATGCTAACTTTATTTAGGCTCACTTTTTTAACATGAGTTCGAAATAAAAGAATACAAAGTTTTGTTACTTAGCCGCTGCGAACTAGCATAGTTTTCTCATATCGAACTCACTTTATTTAGTATTAAATTACAAAATAATTATTCATTTTATTATAACAAGTTATAGTTAGTATATCCTTCTCTTAATCTACCCTAAATTATAAAAAAATATGTTAATAGTGCGTTTCCGCACACATGTGCGATTATTTTAATAAAACACCGCTATTTTACAGATATTAAATCTGCAACATTTATTTTTTGAAAAAATTTTTACAATCACATATTATTAATATACACATTATTATAGACATAAGATATTACATTATTTTATAATAATATATTTTGGTATATCGTTTGAAAACGCGGCAATAAATAAGTGGTAAACCGTCCCATAATTTTAAAACAAAG
>CAIQJL010000353.1 GCA_903872185.1 uncultured Bacteroidota bacterium
GTGCCGGAAGGTTAAGAGGGGGGGTTATTGTGCTTCGGCATGAGAAGCTCTGAATTGAAGCCCCGGTAAACGGCGGCCGTAACTATAACGGTCCTAAGGTAGCGAAATTCCTTGTCGGGTAAGTTCCGACCTGCACGAATGGTGTAACGATCTGGGCACTGTCTCAGCCACGAGCTCGGTGAAATTGTAGTCCCGGTGAAGATGCCGGGTACCCGCAACGGGACGGAAAGACCCCGTGAACCTTTACTATAGCTTAACATTGATTTTGGGTAAATAATGTGTAGGATAGGTCGGAGACTACGAAGCGGTTTCGCTAGGAATCGTGGAGTCATCCTTGAAATACGACCCTTTGTTTATCTGGAACCTAACTCCCTTCGGGGAAGACATTGTTTGGTGGGTAGTTTGACTGGGGTGGTCGCCTCCAAAAGAGTAACGGAGGCTTCTCAAGGTGCCCTCAGCACGATTGGTAACCGTGCGCAGAGTGCAATGGCATAAGGGCGCTTGACTGTGAGACCGACAAGTCGATCAGGTACGAAAGTAGAGCATAGTGATCCGGTGGTTCCGTATGGAAGGGCCATCGCTCAAAGGATAAAAGGTACTCCGGGGATAACAGGCTGATCGCCGCCAAGAGCTCATATCGACGCGGCGGTTTGGCACCTCGATGTCGGCTCGTCACATCCTGGGGCTGGAGAAGGTCCCAAGGGTTGAGCTGTTCGCTCATTAAAGTGGCACGCGAGCTGGGTTCAGAACGTCGTGAGACAGTTCGGTCCCTATCTGTGGTGGGCGTTAGAAATTTGAGAAGAGCTGACTTTAGTACGAGAGGACCGAGTCGGACAGACCTCTAGTGTATCTGTTGTGGCGCCAGCTGCATTGCAGAGTAGCTACGTCTGGACAGGATAAGCGCTGAAAGCATCTAAGCGCGAAGCCTACTTCAAGATGAGATTTCCTTAAAGGGTCGTCGCAGACTACGACGTTGATAGGCTGTAGGTGTAAAGACAGTAATGTCAAAGCCGAGCAGTACTAATTGCCCGAAGCTTTACTTTCGAGAAAGATATTTAAATGTTTTCTTCCGTACGTCATTCTGTATTGAAGGTCTTAAGGTGACTATTGCGATGGGGTTCCACCTCTTCCCATACCGAACAGAGAAGTTAAGCCTATCAGCGCCGATGGTACTGCAATTGCGGGAGAGTAGGTCGTTGCCGACTTTCATTTAAAGCCTGGAGAAATCCAGGCTTTTTCATTTTATATAAATCTGATTATTTTATAATGATCAGATTTATTATTTATAGAAATATTTGACTTAGTTAATACAATTAATGCTACATGGTAGTTCGATATCAGTATTTATATAGCTTTTGTTTATTTAAGAGAAATGAATCTTAAATGTTTTTATTGTAGTTCAATAAAAATTAAGATAAATGGTTTTAATAACAACATCTTTAAAGTATAAAAGTTGTTATTGTAATCAAAAATTATAGGTTAGCATAGACAATTAATTTCTATGGAAAGAATTCTCAAAAGGAAAAAGACAGAATATTAATATTCAAATGGATTTGGGTGATATACATAATGTTAATAATTAAAACTATACAATTAGAATATTAAACGATTAAAAATAAACACGAATAGAAGATCTATTTTTTAACCAAGTTAAAGGTTCTAGTTGTTCCTTTATTTTCCTTTAATTCAATAAAATAGAATCCTTTTTCAAAATTATTTAATTGTAGTAAATTAGTAGAAGTTGAGTTTTCAATCTTTTCGTTTAATAAAATTCTACCTGTAATATCTGTTAAGGTAAGTGTTCCATTAAATGGAGAATCAAAAATAATATTTACATTCTCTGAAAAAGGATTTGGAAATATTCTAAAATTATTTGTTTCAAAAGTATTTAGATTTTCAGGCAATAAAACTATAAAGCCATCACTTGTAACTGCGTTAGACCATAATCCGGCACCATTCAAAGATTTTACCGAGAAATAATAATGATTGCCGTAAACTAAATTTAAGCTATTTAATGTTAACGTATTATTTGTTCCATTATTAGTCCAGTCAATAATGTCATTTCCACCAGCTGTTGAGCCAAGTGCATACCAATATTCTGAAATCCCAGAATTCTGATCTGTAGAAATCGTCCAATTAGATGAAGCTGTTGAATTATTATAAATAGTATCAATATCTGAAGAAATTCCATCTAAAATTGAAACATCTGAAGGAGAAGTCCAATCAATATTTAAATCATGAAAAGCAATAGCAGAGAGATTCTTATTTGCGTCAACTACAATTGATTTAATTTTTGCGCCAAATGTAGAAGTATTTTGATTTTGAAAACGAATGTCTTTAGTATTATCTCCAAGGGTTACATTTGCAGTAGATAATCTGGATCTATAAACTTTCAACTCATTAACTGTTAATTTACTGTTTCCTGAGCGGAAACTTATAAAATTTCCATTTGTGGATAATGGAGCTGGGTCTGTCCAGCTTCCCATAAAAATATCATCACGCCAAACAGAAATAGTTCCAAGTATTCTATCATATGTTATTTTAAAATCATAATATTGGCTTGGATTTGTAATAATATTATTTACAATACTTGAAGCAGTTGTAAAGCTGTTTCCAATTACTTTAAAAAATTCCATTGTTTGACCTTCAACACGAAACCAAACAAAATATGAATTTCCACGATTGGTTTGGCTTGCATCATCGCAAAATAAATGGAATCCAAATCTTCTATTTGTTCCATTACCTTGAACTTTTGCAGTAAAATGATACAAGTATCGATTTGATAAATTTTGATTTAAGGAGGCATAAAAATTAGAGTTTGCTTCTGCTTCATCGGTTTGAATTAATTCACCTGCAATTACATTCCATGTGCCTAAAGCATTTGTCCAAGCAGGTTGTTGAATATCGAAGTTATCAGCAAAGAAACCATTATTTGAATTTGCACCCCAGTAAGTTCCGTCAAAATCAAGAACTTGATAAAAAGATTTTTCAACTCCAATATTATCGTTATCAGTAAAAGTTGCAATAAAGTCAGCTGTTTTCCAATTGTTTGTTGAAGAGATAGCTGTTGTTGGTATAGTATTGTCGCAATTTAATGTTGAGAATGATGTGCCATTTGTGAAAGTAGTGCCATTCCAAATTCTCCAATAATATGTAGTTAAATTATTAAATACTAATGGCGTTGTTCCGTCAGATTGTAGTACAAATCCTAATGGTCCAGTGTAGGTTGTTAGATTTGAAACCCATTTGATGTATGGATTTGTAAAAGTAGCTATAGTTGAGATTTGCAAGTACCAACCAGTACCAGAATTTTGCCAACTAAAAGTAACTGAATTATCAGGACAACTGGGTGTTCCTGCTATTAAATTAGTAGGATTTACCGGTCCTGAACATGCATCTATAATTGCTTTTGTTCCTGTACGAATTGAAGGTAATTCAGAATAAAGTGTAGTTCCAGGACAAGTTGTTCCTCCAATATTTGTGTCTTTATGTCCTAAAATGCGAGGGACAACACTTGCAGTCCCTGAACTTTGAAGTATCATTGAAGCAGAAGTTGTTGGATCATATCCTCTCCAGGCATACCACCATGCTAAAAATTGCATAACAGTATCAAGTTGAACTGTAGTTGGTAAAGTTACATCAGCATTTCCTAAAAAATTAATTCCTAACGAATAAGGATTTGATGCTCCAGCGTGAGCACCGTTTACATCTTGAGTTGTGGGGTTAGAGTTTTGTCTTCCTTGATATGCATTTCCATATTTATCGAAAAGATAATTATAACCAACATCTGACCATCCAAGGGTGTTAACATGATAATTCCAATATGAACGTACAACTGCTGCACCATCCGTATAAGTATCAGGTGAAGCACCGTGATGTATTACTGTATGAGTTGGGTTTGTAATGGTTGATGTGTATGCTGGTTGTGTATAATATGGGTCTAACCATACTGATCTAGGAATTACCAATGGCCTGCGAGGGCATGTTGCTTTTATTTCATCATAATTTTTAGTTATACCATTTGTCGTTTTTTCAATAAAGTACATGTCCAATTGAATACTAATTATGTTAATTGAAAACGAGTTAGAGTTTTTTATTTTAAATTCCATAATTTTACTTCCAGCTTGAGTTGGAGTAAAAACTAAATCTGTCCAGAATAATTTTGTTGGTGTTTCTTTTGGAGAAATTTCTCCTTTTGTTTCATAGTATTCAGTCCAGCCATTTTCTGTTTGAAATCTATAACTTACAATTATTGAGCTAGCTTTAAACTCAGAATTTGATTTCCATCCAATACCAAAACATGTAAAACCATTTGGTACATTAATAGTAAATGTGTTTTGGAATACAGCTTTTCCTGTTATATCCCATTGGAATTTGGTTTGTTCTGCATGTGAAGTGCTTTTTTCATTTACTGAAACTTTTCCTTTTGGATATGATATTACTTCTTCTGTTTGGCCATAAGAAAAAGAGATGCAAATTATTAGAGATGTAAAAACAAATAATCTTTGAGCAATATTCTTATAAGTAGTTTTCATAATTATTAGGTATTTTATACAAAAATACACTAACTAAACGGTAAGGTCAATAGTTTAGATTTTAAAATTAAAATTTTTTAGGTTTTGTAGAAAACAAAGAGTGAAATTAATTAAGTGAAATAATTAATTCTAAAAAAATAGCAATTTATTTAATACTAGATGTAAGAGGTTATATACTCAAAAATAATCCCTGATTGCAAAAACAGCAACTAATGTTCATTATTAAATCTATTTTTTCAGGTAAGTTGTTAATTTACCGGTGGTAGGTAGTTATAATTTTGTAAGTGGTAATTAATTTAACCTCTTATAAAATGATGTTCAATCTTGTCTTTCCTGAGCCATAGCTCTTTATTAGAAAGTCTAATAATTTCCCAAATTACTTCTACTTGGGTAGAGTCTTTTACAACTAAATCAATGGCTCCCGAAAACCTCCAAGTTCCATTATTGTTAGTGCTTTCTGAATAAATGCCATCTTTAGCATAAGTATATATTGTTTGGGGTAAGTTTTCGGTAACTACCTGATTTTGTGCTACGTCAATTCTTGATTCATATTTCCATGAACCTACTAACCTAACAGATTTACTTCTAAAAGTAATTATTGGCCCGTCCTCATATTTTGTGCAAGATACAGATGCAATAAAAACAATTAGAGCAACGAAAATAATTTTCTTAACCTTCATAAAGCATTTTGTTTTTACAAACCTACCGTTTTTTCTTAAAACCACAAAAAATAATTGTTGCGTATGCATGTAATGGTATAAGTAAATTAGTAAATGAACACAAAAAAATCGTTTCAAATTTATATCTTTGCAAAAATTTTAATGGATTCGGAATTTGTTATGATAAAGAAGTTTAGTGAATATAAGCAGTTTAATCTTTCGGAAATTAATATTGAAATACTAAAGTGTTGGCAAGATGAGGCAACTTTTGAAAAAAGTATTTCATTACGTTCAGAAAGTCCAGATTTTATTTTTTATGAAGGGCCGCCATCTGCAAATGGAACGCCTGGGATACATCATGTAATGGCTCGTTCTATTAAAGATATTTTTTGTCGTTACAAAACTTTAAAAGGTTTCAGGGTTCGTCGTAAAGCAGGTTGGGATACTCATGGTTTACCTGTTGAGCTTGGAGTTGAGAAGAGTTTAGGTATTACAAAAGAAGATATTGGTAAGTCAATTTCTGTTGAAGAATACAATGAGGCTTGCAGAAAAGATGTAATGAAGTATACCGATCAATGGGAAGAGCTTACAAAAATTATGGGTTATTGGGTAGATATGAGTGACCCTTATATTACTTATGATAATAAATACATTGAAACACTTTGGCACCTTTTAAAAGAACTTTATAAAAAAGGTTTATTATATAAAGGGTATTCAATTCAACCTTATTCACCAGCTGCTGGTACAGGTTTAAGTACACATGAACTTAATCAGCCAGGTTGTTATAAAAACGTAAAAGATACAACTGCTGTTGCACAATTTAAAGTTGTAAGAAATAATGAATCAGAATTTTTATTTGAAAATGTAGATTCTGAACTTTTCTTTCTTGCTTGGACAACTACACCATGGACTCTTCCTTCAAATACAGCACTTGCAGTTGGAAAAGAAATAAACTATTTAAAAGTAAAAACTATTAATCAGTATACTTTTAAACCGATTACAGTAATTCTTGCAAAAGATAGATTATCTTATTATTTCAATGAAAAGAATGCTGAACTAGATTTTGCAGATTATAAAGAAGGAGATAAAAATATTCCATTTAAAGTTATTACAGAGTATACCGGGAAGCAATTTTCAGGTTGTCGATATGAGCAATTAATGCCATGGCAACAACCTGCAGATGGAGATGCTTTTAAAGTCGTTACTGCCGATTTTGTTACAACTGAAGACGGAACTGGAATAGTTCATATAGCACCAAGTTTTGGAGCAGACGATTTTAGAACTGCAAAATTAAATGGATTAGGATCATTAACTTTAGTTAATAAACAAGGGAAATTTGTAGAGGGCTGTGGAAGTTTTTCGGGTAAAGTTGTTAAAAATGAATATGATGATTCTATTCCAGCTGGAGCAGAAACTGTTGATGTTGAAATAGTAATTTTACTTAAAAAAGAAAATAAAGCATTTAAAGTAGAAAAATACGAACACTCTTATCCTCATTGCTGGAGAACCGATAAGCCAATTTTATATTATCCTTTAGATTCATGGTTTATTAAAACAACAGCTTCTAAGGATAGAATGATAGAATTAAATAAAACTATTAACTGGAAACCACAATCGACTGGAACAGGTAGGTTTGGGCAATGGTTAGAGAATTTACTTGATTGGAATCTTTCTCGTTCGAGATATTGGGGAACTCCTTTGCCTATTTGGGTTACCGAAGACAAATCAGAGCAAATTTGTATAGGATCTTTAGCAGAATTAAAAAGTGAAATAGAAAAATCTGTTAAAGCAGGTTTTATGTCTAAAAATCCTTTAGCAGATTTTAATGAAAATGATTTTTCGAAAGAAAATTATTTAAAATTTGATTTGCATAGACCTTATGTTGATAATATTTTTCTTGTATCAGAAAGTGGTAAAATAATGAATCGCGAAAGTGATTTAATTGATGTTTGGTTTGATTCTGGTGCAATGCCATATGCACAAATGCATTATCCATTTGAGCATACAACCGATTTTAAAGAATATTATCCAGCCGATTTTATTGCTGAAGGTGTAGACCAAACTCGTGGATGGTTTTTTACTCTTCACGCAATTGCGGTTATGTTATTTGATTCAGTAGCATTTAAAAATATTATTTCAAATGGATTAGTGCTTGATAAGAATGGTAACAAAATGTCAAAACGGCTCGATAATGCTGTTAACCCTTTTGAGGCTATTGGAAAATATGGTGCTGATACTGTTCGTTGGTATATGATTACTAATGCACAACCATGGGATAATTTAAAATTTGATATTGAGGGAATTGATGAAGTTCGTCGTAAGTTTTTTGGAACACTGTATAATACATATTCCTTTTTCTCACTTTACGCAAATGTTGATGGTTTTACAGGACAAGAGCCAGAAGTAAAAATCAGTGAACGTCCAGAAATCGACCGTTGGATAATTTCTTTACTTAACTCTTTAATAAAAGAAGTAGAGAATTGTTACGAAAACTACGAACCAACAAAAGCTGGAAGAGAAATTCAGGA
>CAIQJL010000354.1 GCA_903872185.1 uncultured Bacteroidota bacterium
TCTATAAAAGTTGCCTTAAAAACATGCCAAACAACATGTTTTTTAACGCTATTATTCCTATTTATTTAAATATAACCTTTTTAACTATTGAATTATTTTCCGAGCTTATTTTAATAAAATACATTCCTTGAGGAAAACGACTTATATCATATCTTTTAACAATATTATCGGTAAAGTTATCACTTATAATATCTTTAAATACAATTTTTCCAGTAATTGAAATAATTTCTATTTCCCAATATTTCTCTAAATTACTGTTAATATTAACTTCTATCCAATTACTTGACGGATTAGGATAAACAGAAATTTCAGAAGAAAATTTTATCTCATTAACTGAAAATGGTGAATTAGTTGACGAAATTGTAGGTAGCATCCCACCAAAAGGCCCAGTTCCATTGGGGTATCTACCTGTTGAGATATCAGATATTTGCAACCCAAAAGTAATTGAATCAAGAATGTTATTTGCAGAATACGATAAATATAATGCTTCACCAGATTTTGATAATTTAAAGTTTGCATGCAACCCTGATTGGGTTATATCATTATCTGCCCATATTACTAAATAGTTTTTGGCTCTAATAACTGTATCGGGAAATGGCCATTTTAAAAAATTCGATTTATCATCTGACAAATAAAGCCCTGACATGTTAAAGTCATTATTTGAATTGTTATATAGCTCAATCCAGTCTTCGTATTCAAAATAATTATCCGTTGTATAATCAGGATTATCGGCCATAAATTCATTTATAACAACGTTTGCAGTTGCAATTTTTTGTATAGTATAAAATTCATATTCTGCTCTTTCTGGAGAAAACACACCTGCAACTGAATTCTGAGCATAAATATAATATTGAATTACTATTGAATCATTTATCGAAGCCCCAAAAACACTATCGCCAACAGCACCATCATTGTGAGCACCGTCATCATACATTTTTACTTTGTTAAATTTATCATAAATACCATAACGATAAGCAAGAAAACAACTATCAGGATAATTTATTTTTGCTGATACCCAAATTTGATTTCCTGTAACAATTGTATCAGATATAACTGAAATAGTAGGCGCTCCCTGAAAACCAGCATAATTACTTAAATAAGTTGTTCTGCCTTGAATAAAATCTTTAATTCCTGGATATTGAATCATCCCAGCTGTTCCCCCAACGGTTGTATCAATATTTTTAACAAAGTCATTATAACTATAAAATTTATTAAAATCATTCTGCACGCTTGTGTCCACTATTGCATGTAATTGCTGAGCTCGAGTATAATAATCTCCTGTAATAAAATTTTCGGTAACAATAGTTCTTATATGTGCAAGATACATTTTTTTGTATGTTGCATTTAGTAGAATTTTTTTAATAAGTGGCCGTTGTGAAATTGAATAAGTAGCTAAACCACACGGATTAAGATTTTTTGCCTGTGAAATTGTTAGTCCACTCATTGCAGATGTCCCACCGTCAGAAAGCCGAAAACTACCGATAGACATATTTAAATCCCAGAGTATTGGATTAAATCTATTATTTTTATCAAGATACATATAATAATTCTGAGAATATGCAATATAGCTATCAAGGTTTACGAGGGAGTAATCTAGGGCAAGCATCCACAAAGTACGATCAATATTTAAAATATTATCGATACTATCGGATTGGTTGTTAAGAATATTTATAAGTGAAACAAGATCGCCCCATCCAAATGTTGACTCCATTGAATAATATGGATAATAAGATGCTGAATCTAAATTGTAAAATTGCAAGTTTGCATTCGCCCCTGTTGGGTAACTAAGAACTAAGGGACTTCCCTTAAATAGAGTATTGTTACGACTTCCAAAATGAGTCTCTGCAAAATTTTTATTTACTGCTTCTACGTTGTTATATAAACCCATTAATGTATCATTTATATATACATTTGCATAGTTTGCATTTGAAGCAGGCATATATTTTCGTGCTATTTCATATGAAAGCACTTCACGAACAAATGAAGGATCGTGAATTACATTAGAAAGTTTTAACTTTGTAACTCCACGATATTCTTGTGTTGGTATTATATAATCGAGTTCAATATTTAAAGGATTTTTTACTGTTCCGGTATCTACAGAGCTATATCCTTTATATCGCACACCAACACTATCAAGAGCTAACCCATCTACAGTTACCGAACCAAGCAACCTTCCTTCGAGTCCCTCAAGAAATAAGCTATCTAATTTATGATCCCAATTAGGCTGATTAAAATACAGTCTTATTTCGCGAATATAATTATTGTCATAAAAATCTGTTTGAGCTTTAAGTTTTTGAGAAAAGCAAAAACTCAACAGTACAAATAAAAATATTTTTACATATTGTATTTTTTTACTCTGCATCATATTTATTTTCTTTCTGTTTTTATAGTTTTAATATGACAACATATTTTGCCTGCTTTTAATAAAATAGTATACACCCCATTTGACAATCTTGTTGCATTCCATGTTAGTTCATGAAAACCTTTAGCTTGAATAGCATCTACTAATGAAATTATTTTTTCGCCAGTTATATTAATCACAGATAAATTAACCTGGCTATCGTTTGGAAGAAAATATTTGATAGTTGTTATGTTAGAAAAAGGATTCGGAAAATTTTGCAATATATTATTTTGATCAAAAGATATTATTGAGTTTGGTTTTATATCTGCAGAATTAGCTTTAATAACATAAATATCAATTAAAGAATCATTTATGTTATAATAACATAATGTTAAACTATCGCTATTTGCCTCTACTAACAAAGCTCCAAAGTTCTCTGCATAGAAATGCTGAGTTCCCGGATAATTATTAAATGTTGAATATAATGGAGCTCCTCCGGCAGCACACACAAAATAAGGTAAACTATCAATAAATAATCTTTCATAATCATGGTCGTGCCCAGCAAAAACGGCAGTTGCGCCCCATTGTTTAAAAGGCCATTGAGAATATAGTGAAGAACCGTGCATACCAGATGAAAACGGAGGATGATGAAGATACACTAATTTATATTTAGAATTTGAAGAAGCTAGTGCATTTTGTAACCAGATTCCCTGAGCTGAGGTATCGGTATTTCCGTCGGGTTCTGTTATATCGCTATTAAGCATAAAAAAATGAATGTCTCCTTTTACAAAATCATAATATCTTTCATTTCCAGGCAAAGAAAAATAATTAAGATAATCTATTAAGCCAGTTCCTTCCACATCATGATTTCCAATAGCTGGAAAAAATCTGTTAACCGTATCGCCTAAACCATAAGATCCAACATAGGGAAAAATAAATTCATGATAAAATTGTCCAACCTGAAAATCAATTGTTCCCTGTGCTGGTCTATAATTATCGCCTGTTGTAACAACAAAATCTGGATTCCAACTTCTTACAAGTTGCGAAACTTTTAAGGCGTTTGTATCACCTCCTCTGTAATCGCCTATAACCGCAAATTTTTGTCCTAAAACAATTAACGGAAAAAGAAAAAATAACAATATACCAATTTTATTCATTAAATTTTTAATAAATTATTTTTTAACAACAAATTTAGTTGAACCTTCTGCTGTTTTTAAAAGATAAATTCCTTCGGAATAATTCTCGAGAGAAATAGTACTATTCTGATTATTTATTAAATTTATTTCTTCGATTTTTTGACCTACTGCATTTACTATTTCTATTTTCTGATTAAATAAAGAGGCATTTTTATTAAGACTAATATTCAAAAATTGACTTGCTGGATTTGGATAAACACTGACAGAAATTTGTGAGTCTACATTTGTAATACCTGTAACATCTTCAAATTTTGAAACTCCCATACCAGTAGCTATCCAAATATTATCTTGCTGGTCAATTGCTAATTCTTTTACCTGATAATCGACCAAACCTTGTGGTACTGCATATGAAATCCAGTTAGTCCCATCAAATTTTGTTATTGCACCATCAAAAAGATAATCTACAAATATTCCAATCCATATATTTCCATGAGAATCCTCTTTAATATCCCTTACATAATCACCATAAAGCCCATCAAGTGCAGTATAATTATGTGCCCATACATTACTATTATTAAAAACAGAAGTCCCAAAAAAAGTTCCTACCCATTTGTTATCATTATGATCTACCATAATTGCAGTAATGTTTGTATCTACTATATTAGAAGATGCGCCAAAATTTGTAAACGTTGTTCCATTAAATTCTGAAATACCTCCTCCCATTGTTCCCATCCAAAGATTACCATGTATGTCGGTTGTTAAATTCATTATACCATCAACTGGCAATCCATCTAAAATTGTATAATTTGTAAAAGTAGTTCCATTAAATTTTGATAATCCAGCAAAAGTAGAAAACCAAATATTTCCATTGGCATCTTCTTTAATATCATTTATGGCATCAATTGGTAACCCATTAATTGATGTGAAATTTGTCCAGGTTGCTCCATTAAATTTACTAACACCTGAATTAGTTCCTACCCATATATTATTGTTAGCATCAACAGCAATACAGGTTACAAAATTATCTATTAATCCATTGGCTGTTGTGTATACCGTCCAATTAACATCATCAAATTTAGCCACACCTGAACTAGTACCAAACCATTTGTTATTATTATGATCAATAACCACTCCTCCATTTACAAAATCATCCGGCAATCCACTTGTAGCAGTGGTATAATTTGTAAACACCTGAGCTGTTATATCCTTTGTTAATACTAATAGTATTATTAAAATAACAATTTGTCTTGTCTTCATTTTTAATTATTTTATCAGAATTATTTTTTGATTTGTAACCTTACCCTCTTTAGAAGTTAACGCAAGATAATAAATACCATTTGAATATTTAGATAAATCAATAGAGTTTATATTTTCTTTTGATTCCAACAAAGTACCCATTGCATTTGTTAAAACAACTTTATATTCCATGCCATTAGATATTAAAAGATTGCCATTAGTTGGATTTGGGTATATTACAACTTCATTTTCAAGTAACTGTTGAGAAATTCCTGTATAGTAAAAATCTACAGCATCGGAAATAGCAGTACATCCATTAGCGTCAGTTATTTCAACTTGATATAATCCATCAGTTAAAATATTAAGAATCTGATTTGTTTCACCTGGCACTATAACTCCATATTGATACCATTGATATGAA
>CAIQJL010000355.1 GCA_903872185.1 uncultured Bacteroidota bacterium
GAGATATACGGAAATCCGGATTCGAATTGACATCTTATAATATGATTCCATAAATCCCTAGCTTTAATACGAGACTTATATCTCTTTTCATTCTCATATGAAATATATAATTTCTAAATATATTGGTGATTTTTTAATAGCAGCAATGGCTGTGTTATTACCAGTAGTTCCGATGGTATCGACAGTTATGTTTTTAGTTATCGTTGATATGGTATTTGCCATCTATAGACAATTTAAGGAAAATCCATCAAAGATTACATCTAGAAAAATGAGTTGTACAATTACAAAATTATTAACATATACTTTAACTATTATTGGTGTATTCTTTTTACAAACATATATTGTTGGTGATACATTACCAATAACAAAGATTACAGCAGCTCTTATAAGCCTAGTGGAAATTAAATCAATCGATGAAACATTCAAATCATTAAATGGATATTCAATATGGTATAAAGTATCAAGTTTATTGAAGCGAGGAACTTCAACTACAAAAGATATTATTGAAGAAGTTGAAAAAGAAGACTGACGTAACTTATATTGATGATTTCCTATTTGTAACCAGTCTAGGTTATTTAATGGTTAAAGTATTTGACCAAAAGAAGGAAATATACATAAATTACCCTGTTTATAATTTTAATACCAAACGAACTACACATTGGATAGAATCCATTGTCTGACCTACCACCAAAGTGGTGGGTTTCTTTTATATGAAATGCTTGTTATTTTGATTCAAAGCAAAAGTTTTAGATAACTTACCCATCTGATTTTTCTCCTCTTGTATTAAAATCTTACGAAGCAGAGCATCAAATTGCTTACCCTTGACTGAAAATTTCTTTTTAATGTCCGTTTTAGATATTACACTTATTACTTCAAACTTCCATTCTGTTATTTTACTTGTGTTGAATAATTCCTGAAATCTGGTGGATGAATGATTATTCATCTTTAAAGATGTAAAATGAGACTGCCACCTCTCAAAAATTGAAACACTCATACCACAATAGTAATATCCACTGGGTATATGGGTTATTAAATATATCCCACTCAAACTTACTTTAAAATGATGTCCCATTTAACACTCACATTCAATTATTAGTTCATCACATACTGGACAAATATCTATTCCCTTCATATTCTATATATAAAATAATTATACTTTCGTTTCAATTAGTTGGGTCAATCGCTCAATCATCTTCTTTAATTGTTTGAATGACTCACCTACACATTCCCTGCCATCGACATCTTCATAACAATCTACAATTCTCAAAGCCATCACACCATCAATACCATTTAACTTTATCTCACATAGTAAATTATTTATCTTGTTATAATCAACCATTTTCTTTGTCCGATAAATCTTAATACCTTTTGTGGATTGATTAAATTTACGGCGCTTATGATACTCAACGTGATATGATTTGTCAGCCTGATACAACTGAGATGAGCATACTTTACATATACTACGAGTTTTCTTTAAATCTCCATTAAGTTTGTAAAAATCGGTATAATGCTTCTCGGTCTTACATTTTGTACAAGTTTTAGTCTCTGTAAATGGCATTGCTTTCATTAAGGTTTTTATTTATTATATTAAACAAAGGAACAATGGTTGGTAAGATATATAACATATGATACAAAGACAAACACCATATTATTTCAAAGAATCTCAATATGAGATAAAGAGGAAACAAGGTAGAGCACCATTAGATGTTTCAAAAATGGAACTTGATTTCACATTTCTAACTGATGATGAATATCTAAAAATTTATGCTAAATTAAAATCTTTTTCCTGGTTAAATTATAATCAAATTGATGAAGATGTTATTTCTGAGACATTTATAAAGGCATACAGATATGCTGATAAATATAATGCAGAATTATCATCTAAATATACATGGATAACGAATATCTTTAAAAGTGAAATGAATTGGAAATTCAGGAAAAATAAAACGAAACAAATAAGTTTAAATAATAAAATATATGCTGATTCTGAGCTAACATATAAAGATACTATTAAATCAATTGATGATGAATATATTGATGACGATTTTGAATATATACTTAGACTAATTACTAATGATGAAAGATTCCATATGTTGAGATTGAGAGCTATAGATAAGTTATCATATATTAAAATATCTCAAAGAGAAGGTATAGCATTATCAGCAGTTAAAACATTGATTTTTCAAGAACGTAAGAAGTTGAGACTTCAGATGGAAAAATATAATAGGTTTAAAAATTGAAAGACCAGAGTAGCGAATTCTGGTCTTTCTCTACACCTGTATTGGCGTAACTTAACGGGTCCTAAGTCCGTTTATAATATATCTAAAATCCTTTCAATTTTATCAATTCTAATTATCACCATCAATATAGTCCCAACTCTTATATTCATTGGTATTGCTTTATCATATTTTTCAATCTATTTAAATTATCTGCCTGTTCAAATAACTCACGTTCAACGCAAAAATCAACATAGTTTTCAAGTAAGATATCAATATAATATCCTAGTTCAAAAGCAAATTCTTCTGTATTGATATCCAATAATATATCGAATGTTTCTTCTATATTCTGATAATATTTCATAATCATATCATCTTTCAATACTTTACCGACGCTCAATTTTGAAATCATCCTGATAATATATTGAATGTTTTTCCAACTAACATCTGAATTTTCAACCTTTGTATCTAAAAAAAATGGTATAATAGATACATCCATCATAAATTTAATTCTTAATTCTTTCAAATTTTTGTCCATATATCTTTTTATTTTTATATATTAAAAGTTGATACAATCTTCTAAATTAAAATTGTATCGCTCCATCATCTTTTCTAAACATATCTTTGTTCCAATTATATCAACTAACGCATCGTGAGCACCTTCTAATTCATTACCAGTAAAGTGTCTATAACAATCTTTTAACTTTCTACCACCTCTGCTTTGTGGTGGGTCTAACCTGTTCCACAATTCAAATACATCAATGTGGGCCTTCTCATCTATCTCATATCCAGCCCTTATCATTTCAACATTTAAAAGGTTTATATCAAATCTCTTTGAATTATAACCAATTATAACATCTCCACCATTAAAAATACGCTGAATTTTTGGTGCCACTTCAATAAATTTAGGACAATCTATAACCATCTCATTTGTTATACCGTGTATATCACTAGTCTTTTGTGATATATTAACACCTGGGTTTATCTTAACCTGGCGCTCCTTATAATAGTTGTCCCCTTGTATTACTACACCTACCTGAACTATCCTATCTTTATAAATATTTAAACCAGTACTCTCTAAATCAAAATATATCTTATTCATATAACTTTTTATTTTTTTCCTTTCTTCCTCCTGCCAATTCTCTCTCCTCCACTATCCTCTATAAATCTATTGATGTGATATAATTGTCTGTTTCTTAATAATATACATAACTTACATACATTACCACTCGTTTTGTAGAAGTTATCAAGTGATTTTACGTGGCTACAAATGTTACATAAATTTGATGGTGTGGTGGGTTTTCCACAGAAATACCAGTTTTTAACAAATTTCCAACAATATTCAAACTGAACTAATGGGTTTATTGAAATCTGGTCCAATCTATCACACTCGTAATCTCCTGATAAAATAATATATTGGTCGAGCAGTGTAAATAGTATAGTTAATTTCTCATCCTCATCAAATCCACCATCTCGGCCAATCATTATCTCTATCCATTTTATATTTAACATATCGTATATATTAGAATGTTCCCTTCTCTGTGTTATTTGGGCGAATTCCATGGATTTTCTCATACTCATTATCAAATAAGAATGCTAAATATGTCTCATTATTAAAGGTTCCTAGGTATTTACCTCTAAAGTATGATATATATTTGTTTCTTTTAATATTTAAATATACTCCAGTAAATCTACTTGTCTTGAGTCTATTTTTATTCACATTTTGTCGGTGGGTTATTATTCTTAAATTATTAATACAATTGTTCAATTTATTATTGTCGATATGGTCGATGGTTAAACTCTCTCCCGAATTGGTTGAGGTATTTACTAAACCATTAAAACATTCATATACAAACTTATGTGCCTTGATATGCTTTCTTTTATTATCTAATCTCAAATTTAAATCACAATATCCATTATATGTTATGCCATATTTTAGAAATATATTACTTTTAAATGAGTATACATTCCCATCAGCATCTGCTCCATATTGAGTATGAATCGGGTGTCTTTTTAATCTTTTTTTAAATAATTCACAAACTTTTTCATCTTTGGTGGTATAATCTTTAGTAATCATATCTTTTAATTATTTTTTGGGTTGATTGGTTTTACGAATTCCAATCAACCTATTAATTTCAAGACTTAATAAAAGTCTCAACTCATTAGTCTTCTCTTTGTTATGTTCCTTACTCAATTGAATAAGGATTTTATCTATCTCTGTTTCCATAACTTATATATTATTTTTCTACTCGCCCCTTTTTGAATTTAATTTCTTCGATGTAATTTTTTAGTTTCTCTCGCTTTTCCTTCTTCTGTAGTTTTATTTTTAATTTTTCCTCTTTAGCTTTCTCTTTTTCCTCTTTAGCTTTCTCTTTTTCTAATAATTTATCTTTCTCTTTCTTTTCAATTCTTATTAGTCTATTTTTCTCTCTGGTCTTCTCCTTGTTCC
>CAIQJL010000356.1 GCA_903872185.1 uncultured Bacteroidota bacterium
AGAAAGTTCATCAATGTAAGACGTAGCTTTATACCCATAACTATTTTTTTGCTAAAAAGTGATTTACTAATCCTGATTTCTGCGATTTATCTCATCTCTTATATGCGAAGCTTTTTCGTAGTCTTCATCACTAATGGCTTCTTTAAGCATAAGCTCTAAATCTTTTAACTCAAATTTTGTAAAAGATGGTTTTTTTGAAGATTTTTTTGAACTAGTTTTTGAATCACTATCATCTTCTTCAAAAATATTTATCTCTTTTGATTTATCTTTATTTTCTTTATCTTTTCCAAATTCGATTATTATTCCAGCTTTCTGAATAACTTCTTTAGTTGTATAAATCGGGCATTTAAATCTAAGTGCAAGCGCTACGGCATCAGAAGTTCTGGAATCAACAATTACATTTTCCTTTTCATGATTAAAAATAAGATTAGAAAAGAAAACTCCTTCTTCTAGCTTAAAAATGTTTACTTCAAGTAAATCTATATTATATGAATTTGCAAATTGTAAAAATAAATCATGAGTTAACGGACGAGGTGGTTTTAACCCTTCCAGTTCAATTGCAATTGCCTGAGCTTCAAAAGCTCCGATAATTATTGGAATTCTCCTATCTCCGTCTTCTTCGGCAAGCACTAATGCGTATGCGCCTGATTGTGTTTCACTATATGATAATCCTAATACCGACAGTCTAACTTTCTCCATATATGTTTATTATCCTAATACTGTGGAAATCCTTATGAATTAACAAATATAATGTTTTGTCTGATTTTTTTTAACATATAAAAAAAGGATTATTAACCGAGTTTTTAACGAAGCTATTTTACTGAAAATTTTAAAAATTTCTGGCGAGGACGCCAGAAATAAAATTGTTTCATATTTCTCGTGTCCTCGCCAGAAACAAAATTACCTTACATTATCTTAGGTTTATTTGCTTTTTAAATCAATTGTTTCAAATTTTAGAATAAAAAAACATGTCTATTGTATTTCTTTTAAATAAAATTTATACCTTTGCACTCCCAAGAAAAAATTAATTTATTATAAAATGTACGCTATAGTTGACATTGCAGGGCAACAGTTTAAAGTGGAGAAAGGCAAGAAATTGTTCGTTCACCGCCTAGATGCCACAGAAGGTAGCTCTTTGGAGTTTGAAAAAGTTCTTCTTCTTGATGATAACGGAAAAGTAAAAGTTGGTGCTCCTACAGTAAAAGGTGCTTCAGTTTCTGCTAAAGTTCTTAGTCACTTAAAAGGTGATAAGGTTCTTGTTTTCAAGAAAAAAAGACGTAAAGGATACCAAAAGATGAATGGTCACCGCCAATATCTTACACAGGTAGAAATTGAAAATATTAAAGTTTAACAATAAAAATTTCCGAATATGGCACATAAAAAAGGTGCGGGTAGTTCGCATAACGGACGAGAATCGCATAGTAAAAGACTTGGTGTAAAAATATACGGCGGACAACTTGCAATTGCAGGAAATATTATTATTCGCCAAAGAGGTACTGTTCATAATGCAGGTGAAAATGTAGGCATGGGCAGAGATCATACTCTTTTTGCACTTACAGATGGAAGAGTTGTTTTCAAAAGAAAAAGAAACGATAAATCATACGTTTCTGTTGAAGCTGTTCCGGCAGAATAGATATTTTTTTTTAAATTCATATTTTCTCCCGGTTTTTGCTTGTCAAAAATCGGGAGTTTTTTTGTAAAAGATAAATTATGTTGACATTAAAACTTATTCAGGAAAACAAAGAATTTGTTATCGAGCGCCTTGCAGTAAAAAACAAGAACGTAGGTGAAAGTGTAGAAAAAATTATTGAGTTTGATAACAATCGGAGAAGTCTTCAAAATCAATCTGATAACAAACTTGCTGAATTAAATAAAGTTTCTCAAGAAATTGGGCAACTGATGAAATCGGGGCAAAAAGAAGAAGCCGAAAAAGCTAAACAAATTACCGTTAGTTTAAAAGAAGACATTAAAATTCTTGGTCAGCAACTTGCTGATATCGAAAAACAATTACATGATGTTCTAGTTACATTGCCTAATCTTCCTCATTCTTCTGTTCCAAAAGGAAAAACTCCAGAAGACAATGAAATAGTAAGATCAGGTGGACCTGCAATAAAAGAAAATGATCAAATGGTTCCTCATTGGGATCTTGCAAAAAAATATGACATTATTGATTTTGATCTCGGAAACAAAATAACTGGAGCAGGTTTTCCAGTATATAAAGGAAAAGGAGCAAAATTTCAAAGATCGTTAATCGGTTTCTTTTTAGATGAAGCAACAAATGCCGGTTTTCGTGAAGTAATTCCACCATTCATGGTAAACGAAGATTCTGGTTTTGGAACCGGTCAATTACCAGACAAAGAAGGGCAAATGTATCATGATGCTACAGATAATTTATATTTAATTCCAACAGCTGAAGTTCCTGTTACAAATATTTTTCGCGATGTTGTATTAAACGAGTCAGAATTTCCGGTAAAATACACTGCTTACTCACCTTGCTTTAGACGCGAAGCTGGTTCTTACGGAAAAGAGGTTAGAGGCTTAAATCGCTTACATCAGTTTGATAAAGTGGAGATTGTAGTTGTAGCAAACCCTAAAGACTCTTATGAGCAACTTGAAAAAATGGTTGATCATGTTGAAAATTTACTTTTAAAACTTGAGTTACCATACAGAATATTAAGACTTTGTGGTGGCGACATGAGTTTCACCTCATCGCTAACTTATGATTTTGAAGTTTATAGCGAAGCTCAAAAACGCTGGTTAGAAGTTAGTTCTGTTTCTAACTTTGAATCATTTCAAGCAAACCGTCTAAAATTAAGATACAAAGACGAAGCAACAAAAAAGAATCAGCTTGCCCATACATTAAATGGAAGCGCTTTAGCATTACCTAGAATTGTTGCTGCTTTGCTAGAAAATAATCAAACACCTGATGGTATAAAAGTTCCTGAAATTCTTTTACCTTACACTGGATTTAAGTTTATTGATTAATCTTATATGAAAAAATATCTTTTAATTCTGATATTATTTCTTTTAACAAATTTCCTTTATTCCCAAGAAGGATTTAAAGGCGGTATTTTTTTTGGAGCAGTTGCATCACAGGTAGATGGTGACATGCTTATTGGATACAACAAAGCAGGTTCTCAGGCAGGAATTTTTCTGGTAAATAAACTAGATGAAAGTTTCGGCTTTAGCATGGAAATGAAATATATTCAAAAAGGAAGCCGTACAAACTCACGTGCTCCCGATTCTATAAACGTTGCTCCTCCACGTTATTACAAACTTCGCCTTAGTTATATTGAAGTCCCATTCTTATTAAATTTTTATTTTAAAAAGAAATTCATGATCGAAACTGGTTTAGGATTCGGTTATTTGTTTCGTATTCGTGAAGATATTGGCGGTTGGGGAATGGGGCCAACAAATTCATATGAAAAGCAATTTAAACGATTTGAAATTCCATTAATTTTTGGAGTTGCATTTTATCCAACAAAAAATATTCACTTAGATTTTCGTGCTTCATATTCTGCATTAGCAATTAGAAGTCATCCTGCTAATCAAACATGGTATTTTAATAGAGGACAGTATAACAATTTAATTTCATTTGGAATTTATTTTAATATTTAACTAAAGAAATTTTAAGTACTTAAAGTGCCTAAAATACTTAAAGTTAAAAACACAACTTATAAAAATGAAAAGCAATAAAATAATTGTAGCAATTACAGGTGCCAGCGGATCAATATACGCTAAACAATTGCTTTCACGATTATTGGAATTACCTGAAAAACCTGAAATAACAGTTCTTTTTTCTGATAATGGTAAAAAGGTTTGGGATTTTGAACTTGAAAATGAAAAGCTAGATGAAACTAAGCTAAGAACATTTCCTGTAAATGATTTTTTCTCAGCCGTAGCAAGCGGTTCTGCGAATTACGATGCTATGATTATTATTCCATGTTCAATGGGAACAATTGGCAGAATAGCATCAGGCACATCTGATAATCTAATTATTCGTGCTGCTGATGTAATGCTAAAAGAAAAAAGACAGCTGATCATTGTACCAAGAGAAAGTCCTTATAACCTCATCCATATTAGAAATATGGAAATGCTATTACTTGCTGGTGCCGAGATCATTCCAGCTTCACCATCTTTTTACAGTCATCCAAAAACTTTTAATGATATAATTAAAACTGTAACAGATAAAGTACTTTCTGCTTTGAAATATAATGATGGTCTATTTGAGTGGGGGAAAAAATAACCTTAAATTAGCTAAACAGAACTAAATTAAAAGGAATTTCAATAAAAGATTTAAAGTTCTCTCCTGTTTCCAACATATCTTCATCATGGTCTCTATATAACCAATTAATAATGGCTACTGATTCTCCTTGTTTTGAGATTTGTTCTAATTTCTTAAATATATCAAAAACACATTTAGCAGAGTTGGAGTTAAAATAATCAAGTTGAACATTAAAAACAGTTTTTGGAGCTGGGTTTTTAATATAATTATCTAACCATTCAAACAAAGGCATATAAAATTGAACCGAATTCTCTGGCAAAGACCTTCCTTTTAACTCAAAAATTCCAGTTTGTGCATCAAAATCAATAAATGGTGTTTTAGCGAATTGCTCAGCTTTGTATGAATTTTCAAACATCTGTTTCTTTGTCTTAAATGTTTCTGTAATGCAAATATATGGATTAAATTTTAATCTAAAAATGTTTTTAACATATTGATTAAATACGTATTCCTATCACTAAAATATCATCTGTTTGTTCAGTATTTAATTTCCAGTTTTCAATAAAGGTATTTAAATATTCTTTCTGCTCTTCCATTGATATATTTTGAATAGACAGTAAAATTTCTTTGAATTTTCGTGTCATTAATTTTTTATCCTCAGAATTAAACTGATCGGCATAGCCATCAGAAAACAAATAAAAAGTATCGCCTTGTTGCAAATTTAACACATGACTTTCAAAATGCTGATCATCTTCTGTTAACCCACCAATTGCTTTTTTAGTAGCTTTTGTTTCTTCAATTTCAGCTTTACCATTTCTTATAATCCAAAGCGGCCTGTTTGCTCCTGCATAAGTAACTATCCTGTTTTCAATATCCACAGAACAAATTGCAATATCCATACCGTCCCGTGTCGATTCTTCACTATTGGATTGCTGAAGAGAGGTTTTAATTCCAATGTTCAAGTGTTTTAAAATTTCTGTTGTATCTGTTGTTTGCAAAACGGCATCCTCTAATCTTTCAGAACCTATCATACTCATAAAAGCTCCAGGCACACCATGACCTGTGCAATCAGCTGCTGCAATAATCACAACCTTTTCGTCATTGCGTCCCGAAACTTCGGGATTGACCGCAATCTTTGTTTGATGAGATGCTGAATCAAGTTCAGCATGACGCTTAAAATTATGAAAGAAATAAAAATCACCGCTTACAATGTCCTTAGGTTTAAAAAGAATGAAACTTTGCGGAAGAATTGAATAAATTTCTTCTAATCTTGGAAGTTTTGCCTGTTGTATTCTTTTTGCGTAATTAATACTATCAGTAACTTCTTTGTGAATTTCTTCAATATGCTCCTTCTGAGTTGTTACCAGATCCCGCTGCGCCTCTATTTCATCCCTTTGTGTTAATATTTCTTCTCTTTGATGAGCAAGAATAATGTTTGCTTTTTTCTTTTGTAAAAATAACCTGAATAAAAATATTGAAAAAACAACAACTAACAAAAGTCCGCTAACAACAGACCAAATAATTATGTTCTGTCTTCTTTTTTCTTCAGCAGTTATTGCATCCTTTTTATCTTGCTCTGCTTTTGCTATTGCTCTTTGATTATCGTATTCATTCTGATATTTTTCCTTAGTAGCAGC
>CAIQJL010000357.1 GCA_903872185.1 uncultured Bacteroidota bacterium
ATAATTTTATATTTACACAAACAATAATAGGTCAGTCATATATGTAATTTTTAATTGTCTCATAATTTATATTATGTTAAATAGCTTTATAACGAATTAGTTTTAATCTATATTGTATTCTCACATTTATTTTGTTGAATTAAATTTGATTTTGAGCTTATCGTATTGCTCCTTTCTTTGAAGGCGCTTGTAAATATCCAAAAGGCAAATCATTGTATTTTTGTTACTCCCATCAAGTTCAAGTGCTTTTTCTAATAATGGCGTTGCCTTTTTAATTTCAGTTAAAAAGATTTCTTTTTCGCTTGAATATTTCTCCTGGTTTGAATTTAAGTAAGAATCTGCCGTTTTTAAATGGTTTATCGAGCTGTTATATAATATTATTCCTAAATTATAAGAAGCATCTCCATGATTTGGATTTATCTCTACAGCTTTCTTGTAGCTGAGCATTGCATCGTTATCTTGTTTTAATGTTGTGTATAAACTTCCAAGTAAATAAAATAATTCGTCTTTTGTTGGATTTAATGTAGTTCCCTTTTGTAAATATTCTAAAGCTTCAGAAGTTAAACCCAAATTTAAAAAAAGTTTAACAACGTTTACAATAAGAATATAAGAATTGTTTGGAAACAAGCTTATCCCTTTTTTATATGCTTCAATTGCTGCAGTATTATTTTTTTCTGCTTTATAAGCTTCTGCTAAATAGTTATATACATCTACCTTAGGGTAGTTTTGTGCCGAAAGTTGTAATAAATACTTCTTTTCTTTATCCACATTATTTGCAAGTGCTGCAGATATTCCAGCATAATAATATGTTTCGGGATTTGCAACTGATGGATTAATCAAATTACCAACATCTGCTGATCTTTCAAATGAAAGTAAAGCAACAGTATACTTATTATTATTAAATTCTGTAGCTCCTTTATTAAAATATAGTTGCGAAATTGTTTTGATTTGTATTGCTATATCTTTTGATAATTCCTTTTTTACATCCAATGAGCTTGCTTTCATTACCGACATGTATGCAATCTCAATACTTCCTGGGTTTTCGGTTGGTTTATTTAAATATAATAAAGAATTAATCTCTCCTCTGCAGAGCCAAATTTCAGCTACTTTAGAGTTTAATGGGTCATTTGCAGCATTGTCAATCTCTTTTTTTGCATTAATATAATCGCCAGATTTTAGATATTTATGATAATTTTCTATAGCATTTTGCGAAAACGAAATTTCGTTTATAAAGTAAAAAACTAAAAATAAAATAAATGCTCTAATCATTACAGAAATTTTCATCATGTTTTACGTTCTGTAATGCGCTTTTGATACAGTAAAAATCACGATTGTGAATAATTATTTATAAAGCACTTTCTCTATAGCTTCAGCTTTACCAGTTTCGTTTAAAGTTTGGTAAGCCTTCATTAACATTGTCATCACATTACGATTCTTAGAATCGATTTTATAAGCAGTTTCTAAATATGGAACTGATTTTTTAAACAAATATTCATATTCTTGTTTATTTGCTTCCGATCTAATTTTATATGCTGTAACTGCAGGATTATAATATAATACACCCAGGTTAAAATTAATATTAAATAATAACTGATTATCAGTAGATTTTAATAATAATGCTTTTTCATATGTTTTTACGGCTTTATCGCGGTATTCAGTTGATGTAGCTTGATATCCTTTTTTTGCATAATCTTTAGAAATGGTATTAAATGCACCAGCTAAAATAACAAGCATTTTAGCATTTGCTGGGTTTTTAATAATTGCTGCCTGAATAAAATCAGCCATTTCGCTAACTTTTTTGGCTTTACCAAATATATCAATAGCAGCTAAAATTACATCAGAGTTATCTGGATAAAGCCTTGCTCCTTTATCTATAACAAGCTTAGCTGTTGCAGTATCGCCGGTTTTAATAAGTAAGTCTGAATAATAAATGTATCCTAATGGTGTTCCTGCTTGCTTTGTTTTTTCAATATTTGGTTCGTTTACTAAAACAACCTGAGAATAATACTTTTTTGCTTTGTCGTTATCTCCGCTTTTTTGAGCACAATAACCAGTATAAACAACAATTGCATTTTTGCTTATTTTACTTGTTTCTATTAAATGATCAACAATTGCCTGATCGCTTCCTAATGTTTTAACTGACTCAAAGAAATTTTCGAAATTTTCTAATGCAGAAGTAAACTCATTTGGAGTATTGGTTTTTAAAGCTGAGTTGTAAAAATTAATTCCTTGATTGTAAAACATTGTACTTAAGTCGAACAGTACATTAATGCAATCTGAATTAAGTTTATTTTCTGTATCTAATTCTTTACATTTTTCAATAGCTTTTAATGCTTCTTTTGCAGCATTTGGAGTAGATTTTTTGAAAACTTCAGATTTTGCTAATTCGGAATATATATAGCCTTTTAAAAACCAGTTGTCTGCGCTTTTGCTTCCATTAATATCTGCACAATTTTTATCTATAGAAATTTTAGCTTTATCTAATTTTCCTTCAATTTGTTTAATAAAGTCTTCTCCCTTACTTGGTTTTGTTACCGTTTGTGAAAAAGCTGAATATGAGACAAATGCAAATAAAATAAAAATCAACCCTATCGTCCTCATATAAAATACTGCTATTTAAAGATATAAAATTACTTTATTATTGTGATTTCTCCAACTTTTTATTGATTTCAGAAAGCTTACCCTCAATTTTAAGTAACGTGTAAATAGTTTTTAACATTTTCATTATCTGCACATCACCTGGAGTAAGTAAATCAATTTTTTCTAACAATGGTTGAGCTTTAGTATATAAAGCAAATGATCTTATTTGCTCATCCTTTGTTTTAGCTACTTTAATAATATCAGTTGCTTGATTAAAATATAATGCTCCTAAGTTAAAAAGTGCATCATTATATACCGAATCAATTTCAATAGCTTTTATATATTCTAATTCTGCTTTTATTAATTCTCCTTTTTGCTCATGTAAACTTCCTTTTACAAAATGAAATCCTTGGTTTTTAGGCTCACGAAATATGCCTTTATCAACATAACTCATTGCTTCATCATTCTTTCCTATTTCTAAATAATAGTTTATAAATTCAGTTATTAGCCCAATATCCTCATTTGGATTTGCTTTAATGCCATTTTCTAAAGTAAGAATATACTCATTAATTTTATTCTCTTTTTTATAAAGTTTTGCTAAATCGAGGCTTGTATTCGCTCCACCGTATTCAAGTTTAATAAGTTGATTATAATAATCAATAGCAAGTTTATTGTTACCCGATTTTTCTGCAGAAAGTGCTGCATTATAAATAACAATTGTATCAATCTGGTTAATTGCTGGTAACTTATTTATAGCTAAATTGTTTTCAAAGCATGATAATGCATTTTTATAATCCTTTAAATTAAAATATGCTATTCCTTCGTAAACGAATTGAGATGAGGCTATATTTAAAGCTTTAATAATATCACCATTATAATCCTTTTTAGAATCTAGTTGCATTGTTTTTATATATGAATTATACGCTTCAAATAATGGTTGTAGTGAAAGTGCTTTAACTTCCTTTACATCACTCTCATAAATAGAATGATAAGTAACTGCTCTTAAATACCATGTTTTAGGATTTGTAATTAAATCCTTGTCTTTTATAGATAAGTCCGATGTTTCCTTCGCTTTTAAAGCATTTCCAGCTTTCAAATATGTAAGAATATCTTCAATATTAATTTTCTGCGAAAAGCATAAAGTAGTTATTGATAATAACATGATAATGAAGCAAAATATTTTCATATATTGAAGTGTTAGTTTAATTATATAAAAATGGGAGAAAACTTAGCTTTCTCCCATTTAACATTGTTTTTTTTTGTTTTATTTCTTTGCAGCGTCTAATTCCTTTTTAATGGCTTCCATTTTTTCTAACATACCAAGTCTGTAATATGTATTTTTAAGAGATTCCATTGTTTGTAAATCAGTTGGCAGAATATCATGTGCTTTTTCTAAATAAGGCAATGCTTCTTTTAATTTATCATCAGCTTTAGCTTTAGCTACTTTATATTTGGCGTCATCAGTAATTTGATTAGCAAAATTAAGCATTTCAGCACCTTCGTTAAAGTAAAGAGCACCCATGTTATAATTTGGTTCAAAATACTTTGGGTTTAGTTCAATTGCTTTTTTATATGAAGCAACAGCTTTAGCTGTATCTTTTAAGTTTGCATCATATAAACTACCTTGAGCAAACCAGTAAGTTGCATTTTCTGGACTATTTTTAGTAGCCAATTCTAAGTAGCTGATAGCTTCATTAGTTTTGTTTACATATACTGGTGTTGAATTAATTTTGTAAACAATTTTTTTGTCTTTATCAGTTGCTGTATATGTACATGTAGCACTTGCATTAGCTCCATTTCCTTCAGCTTGTTTTACAGATTTTCCTTCTGATAAGAAATCAATTTTTATTTGGTTTCCAATTTTAAGGTTAGCTGTAACTGTTAAAACAGTTCCTTTCTTCACTACAATTGTCTTTTCCCAGGTGTTTGTTGCTGATTCTTTTACAACAACACCAGCTGCATCAGTAAACGAATAATCAAATGTTTTAACGTCATTAAAGCTTAAATAATAGTTAATTAATTCAACTACAAGAGGAGTACTTTCATTTGGATATTTTTCAATACCTTTCTTTAAAGTGCTAATATACTTTGTTGTATCACCTTTTGTTTTAAATATATCGGATAAAAAGAAGTAGTTGCCTACTTTTTCTTTATCATTACTACCGAAACCAAGTTTAATTAAAACTTCAAACATTTGTTTTGCTTCGTCATATTTCTTACATTTTTGAGCAGCAAGTGCACAATAATATATTACAGCTGTATCAATTTTCATTGACATGCTAGAAACAAACAATGAATTCTCGAAGTATTTATATGCTTTTTCGTAATTTTTGTTTGTTTGATATTCTTCAACTCCTCTGTTTACATATATGTTTGCTAATGCAGGGTATTGATTCATTAAAATATCCATTAACATTTCAGTGTCAACATATTTTGTTTTTTGATCATTTAAAGCTGTAAAAAACTTCATTTGATCTGCCTGATTATTTATAATATCAAGTTTTTGTAGGTTTGGATCAACAAAATTGTAAACTAAAGCTGACTTATATGCATCAAAAGCTTTGTCTGCAGCTTCAGCATCAAGTTTTTTGAAATCCTTGTTGGTATGAATGTTTTGATAAATCATTCCACGATAATACCAAACTCTAGGGTCTGTTTTACTTTTTTCACATGTAATACAAAAATCACTTGTCTCTTTAGCTTTATCTAACTCAGAGTATTTCAAGTAATTAAAAGAACTTACATTCGTAATTATTTACGTTGGTGAATAGTTTTTTTATAATTACTTTGATTTAAAAGACTATCG
>CAIQJL010000358.1 GCA_903872185.1 uncultured Bacteroidota bacterium
TCAAAAAATATTTTTATATCTTTGCAACGAATTCAGGAGAAAGATATGACAGGGGACCGAAAGTCCCCTGTTTTATTAACCTAAATTATTTATGATTGATAAAGAAAAAATAAAAGAAGTAGCTGCAAGTGCCAATTTAGGCAAAGACTATGTTGTGGTTGATGTTGAGGTAAAACCTGTAAATAATTTTACAGTGTTTATTGAAAGCATTTCAAACATTACAATTGGTGATTGCGTTACAGTTAGCCGTTTTATTGAAGAGAACTTTGATCGCGAAGTTGAAGATTATGAGTTAAGTGTTTCATCAGCAGGAATTGACAAGCCTTTAACAGCAAAGATTCAGTATCAGAAAAATCTTGGAAAAATGGCTGAAGTGATTTTAAACGATGACAAAAAGCTTATAGGAATGTTAAAAGGTGTTTGCGATAAATCAATAAAACTCGCTTTTAGTCAGAAAGAAAAATCAGCAGAAACAAAAAAAACTGTTTTAGTTGACAAAGAATTAGAAATAGAATTTAGTAATATAAAATCGGTAATGATTGTTGTTTCTTTTAAATAGGAAGAACTATGGAAAATTTAAATTTAATAGAGCATTTTGCAGAATTTAAAGATCTTAAAAACATCGACAGAGCTACTATGATGCGTGTTTTAGAAGATGTTTTTAGAAGTACATTAAATAAACAATTTGGCGAAACAGATAATTTCGACATCATTATTAATATTGATAAAGGTGACTTTGAAATTTGGAGAACAAGAACTGTTGTAAACGATGAAGACTTAACAGATGCAGTAACTCAAATCAAATTATCTGATGCTAAAAAGATAGATGATGATTATGAAGAAGGCGAAGATGTTTCTGATGAAGTAAAGTTTGCTGATTTCGGACGTCGTACTATTCTTGCTTTACGTCAAAATCTTTCTTCAAAAATTTTAGAACTTGAAAAAGACAGTATTTTTGGAAAATACAAAGATAAAATTGGCGAAATTGTTTCTGGTGAAGTTTATCAAATCTGGAAAAAAGAAATTCTTATTCTCGATGATGAAGGTAATGAATTAATAATGCCTAAAACAGAGCAGATTCCTTCAGATTTTTTCCGTAAAGGAGATAATGTTCGTGCTGTTGTTGTAAGAGTTGAAATGAAAAATAATAATCCATTGATTATTCTTTCCCGTACTTCACCTGTATTCTTAGAAAGACTTTTTGAACTAGAAGTACCTGAGATTTTTGATGGACTAATTACTATCAAAAAGATTGTACGTATTCCTGGTGAAAGAGCAAAAGTTGCAGTTGAATCATATGATGACAGAATCGATCCAGTAGGTGCCTGCGTTGGTATGAAAGGAAGTCGTATTCATGGTATAGTTCGGGAATTGAAAAATGAAAATATTGATGTTATTAATTTTACAAATAACACAAATTTATATATTCAACGTGCTTTAAGTCCAGCAAAAATTAGCGACATTAAAATAGTTGATCCTGATAAGAGAGCTGAAGTATATTTAGATCCAGATCAGGTTTCGTTAGCAATTGGTAAAGGCGGATTAAATATTCGTCTTGCTAGTCAGTTAACCGGTTTTGAAATTGATGTTTACAGAAATGTTCAAGAAGATGATGAAGATGTTGATCTTGACGAATTCTCAGACGAAATTGATGCTTGGGTAATTGATGAGTTTAAGAAAATTGGATGTGATACTGCAAAAAGTATCTTAAATCACAGCGTGGAAGAATTAGTTCGTCGTACCGATTTGGAAGAAGAAACAATTCAACATGTTGTTAATATTGTAAAATCCGAATTTGAATAATATTTTTTTATATATTTAAACCTTTATAGGGAAACAAAAGTGCCGGATATGACAGAAGAAATTAAGGCAATGCGATTGAATAAAGTTGCAAAGGAACTGAATGTAGGTATTCAGACCATTGTTGACTATTTGCATAAAAAAGGATACAAAGTAGAGAATAATCCAAATGCAAAAATTTCGCAGGAAATGTTTGATACTCTACTTGTAGAGTACAATTCCGATAGTAATATCAAGAAAAAATCGGCAGAGATTAATTTAAAAACTAATGAGCGCAATACATCAATTACTATTGATGATATTAACAAAAAAGCGGAATTAGATAAAGAAATTGAAAATGAAAATGAGCCTGTTGAGCAAGAGGAACTGATTATTAAAAATTTCAGTAAGCCAGTTGAACAGCCTCAGATTAAAATTGTTGGTAAAATTGAATTAGATAAACCTAAGCCAAAACAAAAACAAGTAGTTGTAGAAACTCCAGCTCCTGTTATTGAAAAGCCAGTAGTTAAAGAAGAGAAGAAAGTTCCCGAAATTGAAGTCAAAAAAGTTGAAGAAAAAAAGCCAGAGATTAAAGAAGTAGAAATCTATTCTACCAAGATTGATAATATTGAAGGTAATATAAAAATTGTTGGAACTTTAGATCTTGCAAGTTTAAACCAAAAAACTAAGCCAACTAAAAAGAGTGGAAAACAAAAATATAAAGGCAACGAAAAATCTACTCCTAAAAAATTAGAAGTTAAGCAAGAAGAAATAGTTTCTAAGCAAGAAATTGTTGAAGGTGAAATCCCAGAAAAGAAAAAAGAGTCTGATATTTATCGTCCAATAATTAAAAAACTCTTAGGACCAAATATTGTTGGCAAAATTGAGTTAGCACTAGAGGCTCCTTTAAAATTAGAAAAGAGGCAACAACCTGCAGGTTCTTCTTCGGATTATAATGCATCCGATTCCCGAAAAAAGAAAAAGCGCAAAAGAATTAACCTTGTTAAAGCTGGCGATGTAAAAACAGACACTCCTGCTTCAGCACCTTCAAAAGGTGGTCCATCAAGGTTAACAAAAAAAGGAGATAAAAAAAGACCACATCGTAGCGAAGTAAATGTAGAGGAAGTTGATCGTTCGGTAAAAGATACTTTGGCTGCAATGGCTGGTGGAAAAGTAAAAACTACAACTTCTAAATACCGTCGTGAAAAACGTGATTCTTTTAATCAGAAGAATCAAGATGAAATGGACCGCTTAGAAGGCGAAAAAAATATTCTTAAAATTACTGAATTTGTTTCTGTTAATGAACTTGCTACTTTAATGAGTGTAGCTGCAAATGAGGTGATTTTAACTTGTATGAATTTAGGGTTATTTGTGTCAATTAACCAACGATTAGATGCAGAATCTTTATCAGCTATTGCAGATGAATTTGGCTTTAAAGTTGAATTTATAACATTAGAGGTTCAAGCCGATATGGTTGAGGAAATTGTTGATAAACCTGAAGATTTAATTCCTCGTCCGCCTATTGTTACGGTAATGGGTCACGTCGATCATGGTAAAACAAAACTTCTCGATTATATTAGAAATACAAACGTAGTTGCAGGTGAAGCTGGTGGTATAACACAGCACATTGGAGCGTATAGTGTTAAACACGAAAGTGGAAGAATTATTACGTTTTTAGATACTCCGGGTCACGAAGCTTTTACAGCTATGCGTGCTCGTGGTGCTCAGCTTACCGATGTTACGATTATTGTTATTGCAGCTGACGATGGTGTAAAACCTCAAACAGTTGAAGCGATAAATCATGCTCAGGCAGCAAATGTGCCAATGGTTTTTGCAATTAATAAAATTGATAAAGCGGGCGCAAATCCTGAAAAAATTCGCGAAGAATTATCAAAAATGAATTTGTTAGTTGAAGAGTGGGGTGGTAAATATCAATCTCAAGAAATTGCTGCAAAACCTGGAACTAACGTTGCATTATTACTTGATAAAGTTATTCTTGAAGCAGATATGCTTGATTTAAAAGCAAATCCTAATCGTGAAGCATCTGGAGTAGTTATTGAGTCCTCTTTAGATAAGGGTCGTGGTTATATATCAAATTTATTGGTAAACACAGGAACGCTTCGTGTTGGTGATATAGTTGTTGCTGGTTCTTATTATGGTAAAATAAAGGCAATGTTTAACGAAAGAAATGTAAAGTTAAAGGAAGCCGGACCATCAATGCCAGTTCAGATTCTTGGATTAAATGGAGCTCCTCAGGCAGGAGATAAATTTAATGTTTTAAAATCTGAACAAGATGCCAGAGAAATTTCTAATAAACGCATGCAGATATTACGTGAACAAGGCTTGCGTACTCAAAAACATATTACACTGGAAGAAATCGGACGACGTTTAGCTATTGGTAACTTTAAAGAACTTAATGTTATTGTAAAAGGCGACGTTGATGGATCAATAGAAGCATTGAGCGATTCGTTGATTAAATTAAGCAACGAAGAAATTCAGGTTAATGTTATACATAAAGCTGTTGGTCAGATTTCAGAATCAGATATTATGTTAGCAGCTGCATCAAATGCTGTAATTATCGGATTCCAGGTTCGTCCTTCTGTAAATGCTCGTAGGCTTGCTGAAAAAGAAGAGATTCAAATACGTCTTTATTCAATTATTTACGATGCTATAGAGGAAATTAAACAGGCCATGGAAGGTATGCTTTCACCTGTTATTAAGGAAGAAATTCTTGGTTCTGCAGAAATCCGTCAGGTATTTAAAATTGGAAAAGTTGGTACTATTGCAGGATGTATGGTTAACGAAGGTAAAATATACCGTACTGCAAAAATGCGCGTAATTCGTGATGGTATTGTTGTATTTACAGGAGAACTAGGTTCACTTAAACGCTTTAAAGATGATGTGAAAGAAGTTGCTTCTGGATTAGATTGCGGATTAGATATTGCACGTTTTAATGATATTAAAGTTGGTGATATAGTTGAAGCATTTAAAGAATTCGAAGTAAAAAAGAAATTATAACAAAGTATATATAAAATATTTTAGCTGAAAACCATTTGGTTTTCAGCTATTTTTTTTAAATTTGATTTATGAAAAATAGGTTGACTATATTTTCTTTTTTATTTTTATTACAATATTTTAATCTCTTTGCTCAGGAGAAAAATGCAATAGATTCTTTATTAAAAATCTTACATACAACAACTAAGGATACTCTAAAAATTAATGTTGCCAATCAATTATTTTTAAAATTTGTTTTAAGTGATACCACTAAAGCAATATCGTTTTGTGAGCAAATAAAAATAATTTCTGAAAGAACTAATTCTAAAAAGGGGATTTCGATCTATTATAACGATATGGGTATTTACAATTATTATCGTGGTAATTACCCTTTATCTATTAGCTTTCTTGAAAAAACAATTGTAATAAGAAAAGAACTTGGTGATAAAAAAGGAGAATCTGCTGCATTAAACAATATTGGTTTAAATTACGCTTCTCAGGGTAATTTTGTTAAGGCCATTGATTATTATCATAAATCGTTAAAAATTGACGATGAATTAGGCAATTTAATTGGTGTTTCTGATTCTTATTCAAATATTGGAATAATCCAATATCAACAAAAAAATTATTCAGCAGCAAATGAATATTATCAAAAATCTTTGAAAGTTTTAACAGAGTTATTAAAAAATCCTACATGTAATATCAATAAAAATGAGATTAATAAAAGTATCTCATCATCTTATATAAATATTGGGTTAGTTAATTATTCTCAAAAAAAATTAAGTAAAGCTCTTGAGTTTTACCAGGAGTCATTAAAAATAACAGAAGCGATAGGTGATATGCAGGGAATGTCTCAGGCATATAATAATATAGGAATGATATATGACGATCAAAAGAAATTTGTTAATTCAATAGAATGTTATCAGAAATCTTTAAAGATGCTCGAAAATATTGGAGATAAGGGTGGGATGATAGTTGTTTTGAGCAATATTGCTACTCTTAAAAATAAATTAACAAAATATACTGAAGCAATTTATTATGCAGAGATAAGTTTAACAATATCTAAAGAAATTGGTTCACCAGATGATGAAAGAATTGCATGGGATCAATTATCAGTTTCTTATAAAGGGTTAAATAATTTTGAAAAATCACTTGAATGTTATCATAATTCTATGCTTTTGAAAGATTCTATTTTCAATATTGAAAAAAGCCAGCAATTTTATGAGATGGAATCAAAATATAATAGCGAAAAAAAGCAAAAGGAAATAGAATTACTTAATAAAAATGAAGAACTACAGAAGATTGAGGTTAGAAATTTAAAACTTCAAAAATATGCTTTTGTTATTGGATTTATTTTAATGTTAACCTTAGCTTTTGTTTCGTATAGAAGCTTTAGACAAAAACGAAAAGCAAATAAAGTGCTATCAGAACAAAAAAATGAAATAGAAGAAAGAAATGAAGAGTTAAATCAACAAAATGAAGAAATTTGCACACAACGCGACGAGATTGAGGCTCAGCGTGATCTAGTTTCAATTCAAAAAAAACAAATCGAAAATATTTATAGTGAAGTAACAGATAGTATTTATTATGCTGAAAGAATACAGAAAGCTGTAATGCCATCTTCGGAATTTATGGATGATTTGTTAAAGAGTTATTTTATTTTGTTTAAACCTAAAGATATTGTAAGTGGAGATTTTTATTATGTAGCAAAACGCAATCAGTTATTATTGTTAGCAGTTGCCGATTGCACTGGACATGGTGTTCCTGGAGCATTTATGTCAATGCTTGGAGTGTCTTTTCTTAATGAAATAATTGCTAAAGATAACATATTGCAGGCAGATCATGTGTTAAATGAATTAAGAGATTATGTTATAAAATCACTGCAACAAAAAGGGATCTCTGGTGAACAAAAAGATGGTATGGATATTTCTTTTATTGTTTATGATACCTTAACTAACATATTACAGTATTCTGGGGCTAATAGTCCTTTATATATTGTTTCAAATGATTCAAATGAACTAACAGAAATTAAACCTGATAAAATGCCTGTTTCAATTTTTGTTCATATGAAACCATTTACAAATCATGTTGTACAAGTTCAAAAAGGTGATATTATATATCTTTGTACTGATGGATACGCAGATCAGTTTGGAGGTCCAGTAGGCAGAAAGTTTTACTCAAAACAATTGAAACAAATTTTAGTAAAAAATTGTAATGAATCGATGATTGTACAAAAAGAAATGTTAAATAAGGCCGTTGAAGACTGGAAAAATAATGATGAGATAATTTATAAACAAACAGATGATATAACAGTGATGGGGATTAAAATTTAATTTAAACAGAGCTCTTTCGAATTAGTATTCCTGAAAATCATTTCTTTATTTCTGCAGAAATAAAGAATTATAGTATAAAAAAACAGTCATGTCGAAAGACATGACTGTTTTTTTGTGATTGAATATTTAAAAGATTAAACATTATTTTTTTGAAACCGGTTTTTTAGTTTTTGACTTTGTTACAGTTTTTGCTTTTACTTCGGATTTAATCTTAGTTTTGGTTTTTGGCTTTTTTGTAACTGCAGCTTTTTTTATTACTTTCTTTCTAGCTATTCTTCTAGGATCAATTACCATTTCTGGCATTAGAAGTTCCGCCCCAGGCCTTATAATTGTTGAAGGTTTAAATATTGAGACAACTTTCTTTCTTTCGACAAATGGAGATACAACTACTGGTTCTGAAATTCTGTTTAAGCGAATTTCAAAATCGCTTAAAATATTCATATAGTTTATAAATGCCTCGTATGGAGTATCGTATGGGTTGAAATATTTATGTACATCACCATCACTAAACCATTTTGTGCATTGATAATAAAAATGATCACTTGTTTGTAAATAACGCCAGTCGCGAAGTAGGTCAGGGTCATCTACAAGCCTCATTCTATCTGCCATGTTGTAGAGATTATCAAAAGCATCATCTTGTAATTCGTTTCCAAGCCATGCAGTTAAATCTCTTTCCTCATCTGCCCATGAAATTGGATAAGGAACATGAATTGCAGAAACTGGATCGAAACGATCTGCAACTTCAGATGGAGTCATAAACTCAAAATTGGAATTCGAGAAAACCTGTCTTGGCAAATGCCTCATAAATTCAAAAATTCCTGTTTCTTCCCATTGGTGTTCTCCAAAAGTTTCATAATCCATAAACAAGTTAACCATTTCCTGTTTTGGATCAATTTCATTTAACCAGTTAACATATTTTTCAGTTGTAAGTGGCCAGTCGCTCCATCCTTTATTCGAAAAACGGAAAGCAATATCATCACTCATTCTAAAATTCTTTAAAAGAACTTTTAATTTAGGATTAATAGCATTGCAATATAAAAAATTAGGAGATTTCCATCCTAAAACATGTTTAGCCCCTTCTGTTAAAATCGCTTTAAATCCCATTTCTGCAGCCATTACGCCAATCTCATCACTGTATATAAGCTCGGTGTTACGAAATGAAGTAGGTTTAACTCCAAAAAGTCTTTCTATTTTTTTACTGTGAAGTGTTACTTGATTTACAAATTCTTCTTTGTTACGAAGTGCAGAAAGGCTATGTGAATATGTTTCAGCAAGTATTTCAACACAACCAGTAGATACTAATCTTTTAAAACTTTCTATTACTTCAGGAGCGTACATCTCAAATTGATCAAGAGCAGTGCCCGAAATAGAATAGCTAATACGAAATCTGTTTCCGTATTCCTGAATTAAATCATACATAAGTTGATTTGTTGGCAAATAACATTTATCTGCAACTTTTCGCATAATTGTACGATTTGCAAAATCATCGTAGTAATGGTGATCGTTACCAATATCGAAAAAACGATACCGGCGAAGTCTGAAAGGTTGGTGTACCTGAAAATAAAAACAAATGGTTCTCATTATAATTAGTTTAGAGTTCCTGCAACTGATTCATATACTTTTTTTACATTTCGTGCCGAATTATCCCACTTTAAATTGTCAACTTCCTCGCGACCATGATTACGAAACATTTTTGAAAGTCCCTGATAATTTAACAAACCATAGATAGCATCTGATAATGCATCTACATCCCAAAAGTCAACTTTTACGGCGTATTTTAAAACTTCTGCTACACCTGATTGTTTTGAGATTATTACAGGAACACTTGATCTCATTGCTTCAAGTGGAGAAATTCCAAATGGCTCTGAAACGGATGGCATAACATATACATCGCTAATAGAAAAAAGACGGTCAACGTCTTCACCTTTTAGGAAACCTGCAAATTGAAAACGGTTACTTATTCCTAATTGGCCAACGCGACGAATCATTCTATAAAGCATATCGCCACTTCCTGCCATTACAAATCGCACATTGCTGTCTTTTTGTAATACCATATTTGCAGCTTCAACAAAATAATCCGGACCTTTTTGATATGTTATTCGTCCTAAAAAGGTAACAAGTTTTTCTGGAAATCCTTTATTTTGAATGATATCATCGTTTCCTAAATTTTCAACAGCATTGTGAACCGTTACCACTTTATCAGGATGAATGCCATATCTTTCAATAACAATATTTCTGGTAAGATGACTAACTGTAATAATTCTATCAGCTACTTCCATACCTTTCTTTTCAATATCGAAAACATATTGATTTACATTTTCTCCACTTCTGTCAAATTCTGTTGCATGAACATGAATTACTAAAGGTTTGCCAGAGGCTTTTTTTGCTGCAATTCCAGCAGGGTATGTTAACCAGTCGTGAGCATGTATAACATCGTGCTGATTTTCTTTTGCTAAAACTGAAGCCACTAGAGCATATCTGCTAACTTCTTCATATAAATCCTGCCCGTATTTTCCTGAAAACTTATATTTAGCTCTAAAAACATTCTCGCTAGTAGTATGGCTCTCGAGCTTACTCTCTTGAATCATTTTCTTAAAATCCTGTGGAGTAACATAAGGTACTAAATTTGATCCAATTTCGTAATATTTAATATTTTTCCAATATTCATCATAGGAAAAATTTCTTTCATTAATTTCAACTTCACCTGCATCAAGTAGAAAAGCTGAGCGATTATCTTCATCACCAAAAAGTCTTGGAACAACAAAAACTATGTCAAGTCCATGTTTGGCAAGCCCCTTAACGAGCCCATAACAAGCTGTTCCAAGTCCGCCAGTGATATGCGGAGGAAACTCCCAACCAAACATTAGTACTTTCATATTCTATCTATTCCTCTTTAAACTGTTCTATCATCATTTTTATTCTCAGTAATTCGGCAACACTCCATGCCTGTGAAACAGTTCCATTAGGGTGATGAGGTGGGTCTCCGTCATAAATTTCGCTAATAGAACCTATTCCGTGAATTACCATATCTTCTTCAAAGCCATTATATATTTTTTCGATTAAACCTACTCCAGCACTTCCATGTAATCGCAAATAACCTTCAGCAAAATGTCCTAACAACCATGGCCAAACTGTTCCTTGGTGGTAAGAACTGTCACGCTGGTTCTGGTCACCTTGGTATATTCCAACATAGTTTGAATCTTTTGGAGAAAGTGTGCGAAGTCCTTTTGGAGTTAGCAATTCTTTTTTAACAATATCTAAAATAGATTTTTTGATTTCTTCGTCATCAATAATACAATATGGTAAAGAAGTAGCAAAAACTTGATTTGGTCTCATACTCCAATCTTTAGTTTCATATTCGCAACAATCTGCTAAATATCCTTTTGATGAATCCCAGAAAGTATCTAAAAATGATTTTTGAATTAATTCTGGAATTCCAATCCATTCTAAAATGAATTTTCGGTCCTGAGCAATTTTAGCAGCTGTTAAGCTAAACATAATTGCATTATACCACAATGCATTTATTTCAACAGCAAATCCTCTGCGAGGTGTTACAGGTTTTCCTGCAACAACTGCATCCATCCATGTTAATGCAGTTCCAGGTGCTCCTTGCCATAATAGACCGTTTTCGTGCATTTTAATATTAAAATCTGTTCCATTTCTGAATTCAGAAAGAATTTTTTTAATTTTTTTGCCATATTCCTTCCAAACATGTTTATGACAACGTGCAAATTCACAATATTGCTGCAACGACCAAAAAAACCAAAGTGGAGCATCTACAGAATTATAACATGGGTTATCTGCAGATCCGGCATTTGGGAAAAAACCACCCTTTAATTCTGTCAGCATTGTGTCAATTACAGCTTTGCAAGTTTTTAAATCTCCTTGTGGCAGTGTGAGCCCAGGAAGCGAAATAAAAGTATCTCTTCCCCAACGTCCAAACCAAGGAAAACCTGCAATTACTTCAGTTCGCTTATTTTTATTTACAATAAATTGCTGAGCTGAGTTTATTAAGCAATTTTCAAAATTATCTCGTGGAATTCTACCACAAAGTTCTTTGTTAAATTGTCGGTTTAAAGTTTGAGTTACAGCAATACTTGTGCTTGCAGAGAAAATGATAGTTTCTCCTTTTTTTATTGGAACCTCAAAATAACCTGGCACATATAAATCTTCATGAAAATCGTAACCTCTGTTTTGTTCTTCAAGATACTCTATATTGTAATACCAATGTGGAACTGGAATGTATTCTGGCTTTTTTGAAAACTGCATAAAAAGCGAAGGGTAACCAGTGTACATTTTTACTTTTACCCCATTTACAACAGATGTAAACTTTGTGTTTACATCAAGATTTGCTTTGCTTAATGCATGAATATTTCTATATGCCAAAAATGGTTTGAACCTTAATTTAGTAGGTGAATGAGCATCAATAAGTGTGTAACGAATTAACATCCGTTCTTCATTTGTAACCAAAAGCATCTCTTTTTTTAGCACAACACCACCAATTCTATAAATGGTATTCATAACTGGATCGGTGTCAAAATCACGAATATATTTATGACCTTTTGGTTCGTAAACACCAGGAAACTTATGTATTCCAAGGTCAAATGATTCTCCGTGTTGAATTACAGTTTCATCAAGAGATGAAAGTAAAACATGGGTTCCACCGTCAATATGTTCAAGTGGACAAGCAAGTAGAGCATGGTATTTACGCGTATTACAACCTACAATAGTTGTAAATGCGTAGGAGCCTGCGCGGTTTGACCTTAGAACTTCTCGTTTTAGCGAATATTCTAAGTTAATTAATTGAGTTTTATCAAATTTAATGTACCCCATATCTGTGTACTAATAAAATCGAGAAATAGTGTTTGTTAATTAAATAAATCTTTAATGCTAAAATTTATAGTTTTAAAAATTTTTACAAAAGTATGAAAAAATGTCCGTTTGTCAAGGTTAACAAATCATTAATATTAAAAAAACAGCATTTTAATGTAATTTAAAAAAGTCTTTTTCGGTCTTAAAATCCAAATATTGAAGCTTATTGCTTAAAGTACAGGCATTTGCAAAATTTTGAGTTCTAAAGTTTTTATAATCTTCTGTTTCTGTAAAAAACGGTTTATGTTGCATAGCACGTTTTAGATCTTCAATTTCTTTAATAAAACCAATAGTTTCTGCATTAAAAAAGGCATTACAGAACTTTTCCCAAATATATTCTATTGCTTTAGACGAAGGATGAATCATGTCGTCTGCATAAAATCTATAATCCCGAAGTTCATCCATTAATATTTCAAAAGCTGGGAAATATAAAATATTTGAGTTCTTTTCTTGAATATTATGTAAGGCTGAAAACAGTAATGATTTACTAACTGTGTTTCCATGATGCCCATCTTTTAAATGTCTTACTGGGCTTAAAGTAAATATTATTTTAATATTTGGATTTAATCTTTTTGATATTTCAATAATTGAATTTAATGATTCGTAGATTTCAGTAATAGATAAAAGTCTTCTAGTAAATTTATTTGCTGGAGTTTTATGACAATTTGAAACAATAATTTTTTTTTCAATATGCTCATAAACCCACGAAGTACCAAGTGTAATGAAAATATAATCAGTTTTTTGCAGGAAATCATGTGAGCTGGAGATGCTTATATTAATGTTTTTTATAGTAGTATTTAAATCAGTATCGCTAAAACGACTATGATGATAATAACTTTTCCAAACTCCTTTTTCATTAAAGAGATCATCTGAAGTAAAAGTTTTATTTTTTTCTAAAATCTCAAAACTGTTTAGTATTGATACTGGATTATAAATTATTCCAAACGGATTGCAGTTGGTATTGAATTTTGCAGAACTTAATTTTTCTCCAATATTTTCCGTAAAGCAAGAACCAATTAAGAATATTTGATTTTTATGGCAAAGTTTTTCTGCAAAAGAGCTTATTTCTACATTTGTTTGAAGATTCATAGCTTATTTTTTTGTAAAAGTAGAAAAATCTGACTTTTCTACTAACATATTTTGATTAAATCCATTTGTTGACTAATGAAAATATGCTACTTTTGTTTGATTCTAAAAATAAATAAATATGAAAGCAATACTTGTTATAGCATTATTAATTCTTTCTACTACAATTTTTGCTCAGGAGTATAATCTTAAGCAAAAAAGTGAAAAAGCAAAAGGTGAAATATTAATAGGTCTTTGTAATATAAAAGGATTTATGGAAGCTCCTTTTTCCGATTGGTTTAAAAGAGAGTATGAAAACTATCATCCAGAATTGGATGTAGTAAAGCAGCTGAAACAACTAGCTGGGAAATGTCAGATTACAGTTGTACTCGGAACATGGTGCAGTGATAGCCGTCGTGAGGTACCTCGTTTTTATAAGATAATGGATTTAGCAGGATATTCTCCAAACACTATAAAAGTAATTTGTCTTGATACAGACAGAAGCGCAGGAGAAATTGATATTTCAGGATTAAAAGTTGAAAAAACTCCTACATTTATTGTTACAGTTTCTAGTAAGGAAGTAGGGAGAATAGTTGAAACACCTGAAAAATCAATAGAAACAGACTTGTTAAGTATATTAAAAAAATAATAATCAACAAAGGTAAATTTTATGGAAGAGCAAGTAAAAAAATCAAAAGCAGGTAAAATTCTTGGAATTATTTCATTTGTTATTGCAGTTATTTCATTATTGATTTCAGTTATTCCCATTTTAGGAACATTTGGCGTTTTTGTTGGAGTTCCTGCTTTAATTCTAGCAGTTGTTGCTTTAATTATTGCGATAAAAGGAAAAGGGAAAAAAGGACTTATTATTACAGCATTAATTTTATCATTTATTGCAAACAGTGTATCTGGATTGCAATTATATTATGAAATGAATTCACCATCAGAAATTGAAAACATTAATAATATTTTAGACGATGGGCTAAATAATGTTGATACAAAATCTCTTGAAGACGAGTTAAATGATGCAATGAACCAATCTATGGATAGTTTGGGAGGTGATGTTAATAAAATGCAAAAAGGTTTAGATAGTATATCTGGAAAGTAATATATTTATAATAATTAATAAAATGAAGAAGTCATTATTTTTTTTAATTATTGCATCTGTTTTATTTTCATGTGAGAAAAAAGGAGTAGAAAAACTTGATGCAAGTTATGATAATGGAAAACCCGCAAGAGTTAGCTGGGTTGATACAACAGCAGGGAAATCAGATACGTTAAGAAAGTTAGAATATTATCCTAATGGTAAGAAAAAAGTAGAAGGTGCTTTCAAAGAAAATTTGCGTGATGGCAAGTGGACATATTGGTTCCAGGATGGAAAAATATGGAGTGAAGGGACATTTAGAAAAGGGAAAAGCGATGGCGTTTTTAATGTTTTTAATGAAGATGGAACAAAATATATGCAATCATGTTATAAAAATGGCGTTCCCGATGGTTGCTGGATTTTCTTTGATAAAAACAAGAAAAAGAAAGAAGTTTATTTTAAAGAAAATAAAGTAATAAAGGAAGTAAATTTCTAATCCTTTTTTATTTTGTTAATTTTTATTTTGAAAATTCATGTAGCTTTGTTATAAATAATTGAAAAAAATGTCAGTCCAATCAAAAAATTTGTTATTTGAAGTAGAATCAGAATTTCGTGTAAGGTTTAGTGAAGTTGATTCAATGCAGGTTGTATGGCATGGTAATTATTTAAAATATTTAGAAGATGGACGCGAAGCTTTTGGTAGTAAATATGGCTTAGGTTACATGGATTTTTTTGACAATGGAATGGTAACTCCATTAGTTTCTATAGAATGTAATTTTAAGCGTCCGTTATATTATGGTGATACCGGAATAATTACAACAAGATATATTGATACAGATGCGGCAAAATTAGTGTTTGAATACACTATTTATAATAAAGAGACAAGAGAAATACTTTCTACTGCTAAAAGTGTTCAGGTATTTTTAAATACCGATAGAGAATTACTTTTATCTTTTCCTGAATTCTTTCTAAATTGGAAAAGAAAAATGGGTATTATATTATAACAATATATAATGAAAGAAGCATATTTTATTGCTGATAATATAATCTCATCGTTAGGTTTTAATACTGAAGAGAATCTTTGTGCAATTGAAAAACAAACTACAGGCATATCTTTAATTGAAAATAAAGAACTGTCTGATAACCCATTTTATGCATCAATAATTGATGCTGATAAATTAAATAATGAGTTTAGTAAAATTAGCGATAATAATGATTTTACTCAATTCGAAAAACTTTGTATATTATCAATTACAGATGCATTAAGAAACACCAACATTGATAATAATGCTGATGATACGCTTTTGATACTTTCTACAACAAAAGGTAATGTAAATTTGCTTGACGAAAATTGTTGTCCTCAAATTGAAAGAGAAAGATCATTTTTATGGAAAGCAGCAGATCAAATTAACAATTATTTTAAATTTAAAAATAAACCTATAATAGTTTCTAATGCCTGTATTTCTGGTGTTGTTGGAATTATTACTGCAGGTCGTTTAATTGAAAATGGCAAGTATAAAAATGTTATTGTTTGCGGAGCCGATGTACTTACAAAGTTTGTTGTTTCGGGATTTCAATCTTTTCTTGCATTAAGTTCAACCCCTTGTAAACCATTTGATATTAATCGTTCTGGATTAACTTTAGGTGAGGGGAGTGGTACGATAATTTTATCGAGTGAGCCTAAAAGCAATATGGAGAATATAATATATTGTGGTGGTTCAATAAGCAATGATGCTAATCATATTTCTGGTCCTTCGCGCACAGGAGAGGGTTTATATTTAGCAATTAAAAAAGCTATTAAACAAAGTAAGAATAAAATAAAAAGTGAAATTGGTTTTATTTCTGTTCATGGTACTGCAACGCCATTCAATGATGAAATGGAAGCAATTGCTATTAACAGAATGCAGTTTTCTGAAATTCCCTTGGTTGGATTAAAAGGATATTTGGGACATACACTAGGTGCTGCCGGAGTTATTGAATCAATTGCAGCAATTCAATCTATGAAAACCGGTAAATTACATGCAACTGTTGGTTATGAGAATTCTGGTGTAACAGTTCCGGTATATGTGAATTCTATAACAATAGAAAAAGAAATTAGTTCATGTTTAAAAGTAGCATCTGGTTTTGGTGGTTGTAATGCAGCAGTAATATTTTCTAAAAAATGACAGAAAATATAATTATATCAAAATATTGTAGGGTAGTGAATAATAAAATTATTGTTGATGGAGAAGTTGTTTTTTCATCTGATTCAAGTTTAACTTTTGCTGAATTTGTAAAGGAAGTATATAAGAATAAAGCAATGGTTTATCCTAAATTTTATAAAATGGATAACCTTTCAAAACTAGGAATAATTGCTGCCGAATTTTTATCAGATGAGTTTATAAGTGAAAACATAAAAGGTGATGAAATTAATATTATTCTTATGAATTCAGCATCCTCACTTGATACTGACAAAAATTTTCAGAATACAATTAAAGATAAAAATAACTATTTCCCTAGTCCTTCGGTTTTTGTATATACTTTACCAAACATTGTTATTGGTGAAATATGTATTAAACATAAAATTTTGGGAGAAACTGCTTTTTTTGTTTCAGAAAAATTTGATTCGGAATTTATTTATAATATGGTTAGTGATTTAATTATACACCAGGGAGCTAAAGTTGTTATAACCGGATGGGTTGATTTTCTTGATAATGAATATACAGCTACTCTTTGTGTTGTAAAAAACATTGAAAATTCAAATAATAATAACAATGAAATTGCTAAATTTACAATTGAATCATTAAGAAGATTATTTTAGATTAAAATATAAATAATTATGGACGAGTTAATTGAAAAACTTAAGGTCGAGATAATTGAGGCATTAAGCCTTGAGGAAATAACACCAGCAGATATTGACGCAAATGCGCCATTATTTTTAGATGGATTGGGTCTTGATTCAATTGATGCTTTAGAACTTATTGTATTAGTAGAAAAAAAATACGGATATAAAATTCAAACAGCTGAAGAAGGTAAAACAGTTTTGTATTCTGTTAAATCAATGGCAGAATTTATTACTAACCGTCAAAAATCTTAAGTGTCAAAAAGAATATTTATTACTGGAACTGGAATTGTTTCCTCAATTGGTAACAATGAGAAGGAGGTACTGGAGTCATTAAGATATGGTCGTTCTGGAATAGGTATTTCTAAAACTTTACAGTCTGTATATCGTGATGAAATTCCAGTAGGAGAGGTTAGTCTTAGTAATAATGAACTATCTGAATTAGCTGGAATTACTAATAAAATTTCAAATTCCAGAACTGCTTTACTTGGAATAATTGCAGCCAAAGAAGCCGTAACAAATGCACGTATAACAAATATCAATGAATTTAAAACTGGATTAATTTCTTCAACTTCTGTTGGTGGAATGGATAGAAGTGAAATATTCTATAAAGATTTTAGTAAAAATAAGTTGAAGGGTAGATTAAGAAATATAGCAACTCATGATTGTGGCGAGAGCACACAAAATATTGCAAATAAATTAAATCTAAATGGTTTTTATACAACAATAAGCACAGCATGTTCTTCTGCTGCAAATGCTATAATGCTAGGTGCAAGATTAATTAGAAATGGTTATGCTGATCGCATTATTGCAGGAGGTTCAGATGCTTTAAGTCTTTTTACAATTAACGGATTTAATTCATTAATGATATTGGATCGTAATTTTTGTCGTCCTTTTGATGAAACAAGATCTGGTTTAAATATTGGTGAAGGTGCCGGGTATGTTGTTTTAGAGTCAGAAGAATGTTTAAATAAAACGGGAAAAATAGCTTTAGCTGAGCTTACTGGTTATGGTAATGCTTGTGATGCTTTTCACCAGACAGCTTCTTCTCCTGAAGGTTATGGCGCATATCTTGCAATTTCAAAAGCGTTTAAATCTGGAAATATAACACCAGAAATGATTGGTTATATTAACGTGCATGGAACAGGAACTCCAAATAATGATTTATCAGAAGGGATGGCTTTGCAAAAAGTTTTTGATGGAAAAGTTCCTTATTTTAGTTCTACAAAATCAGCTACTGGGCATACTTTAGGGGCTTCGGGTGGAATAGAAGCAGTTTTAAGTATATTAGCAATTAGAAACAAAATGGTACTTCCTTCATTAAATTTTATGGAACAGATGAAAGAATTAACAATATGCCCCGTAAAACAAAAAATTGATAATGTTGAAATAAATCATGTGCTTTCAAACTCATTTGGATTTGGTGGTAACAATACTTCATTAATTTTTTCGAAAGTTTAAAATGGAACTTTATATAAAGGGCATAAATTCTATCTCACCTGTCGGAAGTTTCGATAATATTGATAATTTACCTGAGGTTAAACTAACAGATGAAGGATTAAAATACTATTCATGCATTGAACCAGCAGTATATAAAGAAATAATAAATCCTGTTCTTATCCGTCGCATGAGCCGTGCAATGAAAATTGGAATTGCATCTGCTTTATTTTGTCTGAAAGATGCGAAACTTGAAATGCCTGATTCGATTATTACCGGAACCGGTTTAGGTTGTGTTGAAGACAGTGATAAATTTCTTGTTTCGTTAATTGAGAATGAAGAAAAAATGTTGAATCCAACTCCATTCATACAATCTACCCACAATACAATTAGTTCGCAAATTGCTTTAATGCTTAAATGTCATGGGTACAATAGTACTTATGCAGGAAGAGGAGCGTGTTTTGAAACAGCTATGCTTGATGCATTAATGCTTATTTCTGATAACGAAGCTTCAAATGTATTAGTTGGTGCTTATGATGAATTAATACAAAATCAGATAAAAATATTATATCGATTAGGTCAATTCAGAAACTATAAAAAATTAAATAATATTTCTGGTAATCTACCAGGTGAGGGTGCTGCTTTTTTTGTTTTATCTGATAAACAATCAGAAACTGATTATGCTAAACTAGTTGGAATGGAAATAATTAGTAGTGATAATTATTTGTCCGAAAACATATCTGAGTTTTTAAATAAATATTCGATTGAGTCAAAAAATATTAATTCTGTATTGTTAGGAGTTGAAAATACTAATTTAGAAAATTCAAATTATAGCGATGTTATAAATTTATTTCCATTTTCAAATTTGTTGTGGTTTAAACGTTTGTGTGGTGAGTATATGACAGATTCTGCATTTGCGTTATGGCTTGCAACAAATATATTAAAGAGTCAAAAAATTCCTGAGAACATAATTATTAGGAAAAACAATACAAATGCACTTGATAATATTTTAATAGTAAATAAAATTTCTGGTAACCAAACAGCTTTGTTCTTGCTAAAAAAATGAAATGATTAATTTTCCAAAATACAATATACTTTTCTTTGTTTTAGCTATTCCATTAATAACTGTTTCTTTTTTTATTTCGTATTGGTGGATATGGATAATATTATTTTTTATTCTTTATACAGTAGGATTAACATTAAGCTCAATTAATATACGTTCAAACTTTTATATGAAGGTGATTTGTGAAGGGAATCCTGAAAACAACTCGATTTCAATCACATTTGATGATGGACCAAATATTATTAATACTCCAAAAGTATTGGAAATACTTAAAAAAAATAATATAAAAGCATGTTTTTTTTGTATCGGTAAAAATGTTGAAGTAAATAAAGAACTTTTAAAACAAATTTATAGTGACGGGCATATAATCGGTAATCACACTTACTCTCATTCCTATGTTTTTGATTTGTTTTCGTCAGGAAAAATGAAAACAGATATTCAAGCTACAAATAATATTATTTTTGAAACGATAAACAAAAGACCAAAGCTTTTTAGGCCTCCATATGGTGTTACAAATCCAAATTTAGCAAAGGCAATAAAGAAGATCAATATGATTTCTATAGGTTGGTCTTTACGTTCGTTTGATACTACTACAAAAGGTAACATCGGAAAAGTATTAAAAAGACTCGAAAATGTAAAAGCTGGTGATATTGTTTTATTTCATGATATTATTGATGAAATACCTGAAATATTAGAAAAATTTATCGAACTTGTACAAGTAAAAAACATTAGTTTTGTTAGTATAGATAAGATGTTAAATGTTGATGTTTATAATGAATAATTGAAAAAACAGTATGTTAACAGGTAAATTATATAATATTATGGACGTTGTTAGGATTGCGGAAGGTGACTATAATATCTTATTTAATTGCAATTCTGAACATGAAATTTTTAAAGGTCATTTTCCGGGTGAACCAATTTTGCCAGGTGTTTGCATGATACAGTTTGTCAGAGAAAGTCTTGAAATAATTTCAAATAAAAAGCTACAACTAAAAACTTCAAAAACTGTAAAATTTATTAATATAATTGATCCTAATAAAGAGAATAAGCTATATCTTGATATAAAGTTTAATGTTATAGAAAATGGAATGATTGAAGCTAAAGCAGTAATTAAAAACGGAATAAAAGTATTTTTTCAGATTAGAGGAAATTGGGAAGTTGTATTATAAATAGATATTTATGAAAACAATAAGTTTAATTGTTGCATTATTATTTAGTTTATTCTCTAATGCTTTTTCACAAAAAAATGTCTTAGATTCATTATTGAATAATTTGAAAAATGAAAAACATGATACAACCAAATGTGAAATATATCTTCAAATTGGTCGATATTTTGTTAATGAAAATTCTGACACTACATTATATTATTATGATCAATCGTTGAATTTTGCAATTGCTCATGGTCTAAAAAAGCAGGAAGCAAATACATTAAGGCATATTGGAATCTTTTATAAAAATAAAGGTCTTTACGATAGTGCTTTAAATTATCAATTAAAATCTTTAAAAATTTCGGAGGAATTAGGAAATAAAAAGGAATTAGCTGCTTCAAATACTAATATTGGAAATGTATATTATTATCAAGGAGTATACGATAAAGCTATCGCATATTATTTAAAAGCACTAAAAGTTTCTGAAGAGATAAAAGATAGTTTAAGTATTTGCAACTCATACTATAATATTGGTAATGTTTATACTGATCATAAGCTATTAGATAAGGCAATTGAATATTATTTTAAGTCTTTAAAAATTTCAGAAGACCTAAAAGATAAAAATGGGGTTGCAGATTGTTACACTACAATTGGTCTTATTTATTTAGAGAAAAAGCAATATAAAATTGCATTAGAATATCATAATAAATCATTAGACATTTACAATAAATTAAAGTATAAACCTGGAATTTCAGGCTGTTATTCAAATATAGGATTAGTATATTCAAAGCAAGGATTATATGATAATGCCGTTTCAAATTATAAGAAATCTTTACAGATATTTGAAGATATTGGCGATAAAAATGGTGTAATGGATTGTTATTTGAATATAGCTGATATAAATGTTATGCTTGCAGATTCTGCTGCTTTAACTGAAACTCAAAGGTTGAAATTTTTAAATAATTCAATTGAGTTTGGAACAAAAGCGTTTGAAATTGCAAAGGAAATTAATTCCTTACCAATTGAAAATGCCGCAGCAAAGCAATTAATGACAACGTTTCAAAAACTTGAGAATTATAAGAAATCAACCGAATATGCTCAGATTTATATAACAACTAGAGACAGTATGTTGTCCGAAGAAAAATCTAAAATAATTGCTGAATTGGGTGTTAAATATGAAGATGAAAAAAAGCAGTTAAAGATTGAAAACCTTGAAAAAGAAAATACCATTCAACTTGAAAAGAGTAGAAAACAAAATATAATAAATTATGCATTGGCAATTGGTCTTATTTTATTGTTTGGGGTTGTAATATTAATTTACAGAAATTATAATCAAAAGAAAAAGGCTAATATAATACTTGAAGAAAAAAATCATTTAATTAATACTCAAAAAGAGGAAATATTAGGACAATCGGAAGAATTAAAATCAGTGAATGAATATTTATTAGATGTTAATTCCAATCTTGAAAAGCTTTCTATAGTTGCGCAAAAGACGGAAAATGCCGTAATTATTATGGATGGTAATGGTGATTTGTTATGGGCAAATGATGCATTTGAAAGGATTTATGAGATTTCATTAGATGATTATATTGTAAAGCATGGAAAAAATATTGTTTCTGCTACCATGAATCCAGAGGCAAAAAGTTTAATATCAGATTGTATTATTACTGGCAAATTTGTTTCCTATACAACTTATTTTGTTCTTAAAAATGGAAATGGTAGGTGGTCGCAAACACATATTACACCTATATTAGATAATAAAGGTAAAGTATATAAATTAGTCGCAGTTGATTCAGACATTACTGAATTAAAAAATGCAGAACAAAAAATTGTAATAAACAACAAGAAAATTACAGATAGTATAAGTTATGCAAAAAGAATTCAGGAAGCCTTTTTGCCGGATTTGGATATTGTAAAAAAATATTTGCAGTCTACTTTTGTTTTTTATCAACCACGTGATATTGTAAGTGGCGATTTCTATTGGTTCTATCATTTGAATGGTAAATCAGTATGTGTCTTGGCTGATTGCACAGGCCATGGAGTTCCAGGGGCTTTTATGAGCATGATTGGAAATACATTATTAAATGAAATTGTAATTAATCAGAAAATTATTGAACCAGCCAGAATATTAGAAATATTAGATAGAGAAACAAAAAAGACATTGCATAGCGAAAGTGATAATGAAAATGATGGTATGTCTATAAGCGTATGTGTGTTCGATGTTACAGAAAATACAGTTCGGTTGGCATGCGCCGAACAGTCAATGTTAATAGTAGAAAATGGAGAACCAACTATTATTGAAGGCTCATTATATGGAATAGGATTTGGTCACCCAAAAGAATTTCCATATGTTGAACATAAATATGAGCTAAAAGAAAATCAAACTATTTATATGTTTTCTGATGGTTATTCAGATCAGTTTGGTGGACCAAATGGAAAGAAATTTATGATAAATAATTTCATTAAACTATTACAGGAAAATGTTGGTTTAACAATGAACCGGCAATCTGATGTAATAAAAGACACTCTTAATAATTGGGTGAATAAGGATAATCGTGACATTTATGGCTTTAAAAATGGTAAGCCAATTTCGTATTCCCAAATTGATGATATAACAGTCTGGGGAATAAAAATGCTATAAAAAATTATTAGTTAAGAAAATATTTTCTATTTCTTCTTGTGAATTTTTGTGGTACTAAGTTTTTCTTTTATTGGAGTAATATCATTCTGTGGACCACGTATAGCCTCAATACCCGGTAAAACTTTTCCTTCTAGATATTCTAACATTGCACCTCCACCTGTTGAAACATAACTCATCTGATCGGTTAGATTAAATTGATTTAGAACTGCAACAGTATCTCCACCCCCAATAAGAGAAAATGATCCACTTATAGTTGCACTTGCAACAGCAATAGCTATTGATTTTGTTCCTTGTCTGAAATTATCCATTTCAAAAACTCCCATTGGACCATTCCACAATATAGTTTGAGAATGATTAATAATTTCAGCAAATCGGCGACAAGATTTTGGACCAATATCTAAACCCATCCATCCATTTGGAATATGATCTGATGATACTGTTTTAAATTGCGCTTCATTAGAAAATCCATTTGAAATAACTGCATCAGTAGGCAAATAAAGATTTACGCCTTTTAGCATAACCTCTTGCACAATACTTTTAGCTAAATCAATTTTATCCCGTTCAATTATTGAGTCTCCTACTTTTCCACCTAATGCTTCCATAAAAGTAAAAGACATTCCACCGCCAATAATTAGATTATCAACTTTATTAATAATATTTTTAATAATTCCAATTTTAGTAGAAACTTTTGCACCACCAATAATTGCTGTAAATGAAGGTTGAGCATCAAACAAAACTCTATCAAGATTTTTGATTTCACCTTCAAGTAAAAGTCCGAAAGCGCTTTTCCCTTTAAAATATTTTGCAATTGTACAAACAGAGGCATGACTTCTGTGCGATGTTGCGAAAGCATCATTTATATATACATCTCCTAAGGATGCAATATCTTTTGCGAATTTTTCATTGCCACTTTCTTCTTCAGGGTAAAAACGAAGATTTTCCATCATTGCAACTTCGCCTTGCTTCATTTTGCCACAAACCTGAAAAGTATTTGGACCAAAAAGATCGCGTGTAAAAATAACATTACGCCCAAGTAATTTTGATAAAACTGGTACTATTGGTGTTAATGAATAATCTGCTTCGTATCCATTTGGACGACCAAGGTGAGTCATTAAAATAACTGAACCACCATCATTCAAAACTTTATTTATTGTTGGAATGGATTCTCTGATACGAGTATCATCCATTACTTGTCTGTTGTGGTTTAATGGAACGTTAAAGTCAACCCTGATAAGAGCTCTTTTGCCTTTAAAATTTATATCATTAATTGAAAACATGCGTTAAAAAATTTAGTTATTTACAGGCATCTAAATTATAAAATATTTTTTAATTACTTTTGAATGCTGAATAAATAATTATTTAAATTGTTAAAATGAAGTTTTCAGAGGTAGTAGGGCAAAAAAATGTTAAGCAGTCGCTTATTTTTGCGAAAAAAGAAAACCGAATTCCTCATGCATTATTGTTTAATGGGCCAGAGGGTTGTGGCAAACTAGGTTTAGCAGTTGCTTTTTCGCAATATATTAATTGTGAAGATCCGCAAGAAAATGACAGCTGCGGAACATGCATATCTTGTTTAAAGTATAAAAAACTTATTCATCCCGATTTGCACTTTGTTTTTCCTTTAATGAAAGTGGGCGAAACAACTTTGGTCTGTAATGAATTTCTTAAAGAATGGCGTGAAATGCTTCTTGCTGACATATATTTCACCCCATTACAATGGTATGCGCATATTGGTAGAGAAAGTAAGCAAGGAGTTATATACGCAGAAGAGGCTGGAGAAATAATAAAGAAACTAAATCTAAAAACTTTCGAAGCGGAATATAAGTGTATGATAATATGGCTTCCCGAAAAAATGAATATTGCTGCATCTAATAAATTGCTAAAAATATTGGAAGAACCACCCGATAAAACTGTTTTTGTTTTAGTTGCAGAGGAATCAGAGCATTTGTTACCAACTCTTTTGTCGAGATGTCAACTTGTTAGAATCCCTCCAATAAAGGATTCAGATTTATATGAAGCGTTACAAAAACAATCAGGACTTTCTGAGCACGATATTAAAAACGCAGTAATGCTTGCCGAAGGAAATATGATTAAAGCGGCATTAATTTTAGAAAATTCGGGGAATAACCAGCAATTTCTCGAAAATTTTAAATTATTAATGCGTGCCGCTTTTGCTGTTAATATGATTGAAATAATTAAGCAAACAGACGAAATTGCCTCTTTTTCAAAAGAAAAGCAGAAAGATTTTTTAATATTTATGCTTAAAGTGATAAGAGATAATTTTTTAATAACTGAAGGAGCTGGAACAAAAGTGATACATAGGCCCGAAGAAGCAGAATTTAGCTCAAAATTTCATCCTTTTATAAATCAAAGAAATGTTTTTAAAATAGTTGAGGAGATAGAAAAAGCTCATTTTCACCTAGAAAGGAATGGAAGTCCTAAAATTGTAATGTTAGATATGATGCTTTCTATAGCTCGTGTTATAAAATCCTAATTTTCTGACTATTTTTGTATCCAAAATAATTTTATTTTTTATAAAAGTTTATATTTAAAGTAATACTTTTATAGTTTTTTCAATCAATTGTGTTGATAATGAATAGTATGAATTGTATATCAAGGGGCTGCCATATAGAAGGAACTGATGGAAATGTTACTCAATGCCATGCCTCTAACTCGTGCAATAAGCTTGATGTGTTTAATTGGCTCGAAGATGTTCCTGTTTCTGCAATGGTTACAGATATTGCCGAAATTAGATTTAAAAATAGTCGAAAATATTTCTATAGAAATGTAAATGATCTTATTTTACGAAAAGGTGATGTTGTTGCTGTTGAGAGTAGCCCTGGCCATGATATAGGAATAGTGTCTCTCATAGGCGATTTAGCTTTCGAGCAAATGAGAAAATATAATGTCTCGCCTGATAATCCAGATATTAAAAAGATTTACAGAAAAGCCAAAGGATCTGATATCGAAAAATGGGCAGAAGCAATCTCTCTCGAGGAAAAAACAATGATTAGGGCAAGAAAAGTTGCTGTTAGTCTTAGTTTAAATATGAAAATTGGAGATGTTGAATATCAAGGTGATAAAACAAAAGCAATTTTTTATTATATAGCTGATGAGCGTGTTGACTTTAGAGAATTAATTAAAGTTCTTGGTGCTGAATTCAAAGTAAGAATTGAAATGAAGCAAATTGGAGCACGTCAGGAAGCTGGTAGAATAGGAGGTATTGGCGCTTGTGGTCGTGAACTTTGTTGTGCAACCTGGATGTCAAATTTTAATTCAGTTTCAACTAATTCTGCTCGTATTCAAGATATCTCGTTGAATCCACAAAAACTCGCAGGTCAGTGCAGTAAACTTAAATGTTGCTTAAACTACGAATTAGATGTTTATGTAGATGCACGAAAAGGATTTCCTGAAAGATACGAACAAATTGAAACTACTGAAGGAACACTTTATATTCAAAAAACTGATATATTCCGTAAATTGTTATGGTATTCTAAAGAAAAGGATAATCTTAACGATTTAATAGCTGTTTCGGTTGAAAGACTTCTTGAAATACAAAGCCAAAATAAACAAGGTATTAAAGCTGAAGTAACAAATGAAGCCGAAAAGAAAATTAAAAATGACGAAAACCTTGATTTTACTAATGTTGTTGGACAAGAAAGCTTAACTCGCTTTGATAAGAAAAAGCCAAATAACAATAATAAGAATAGAAACAACAATAATAAAAATAATTTTAATCGTCGGAATCAAGGTAATAGAAATAAACCTCAAGGAAATGCTAATAAGGGCGTATAAAACAACTTGCTTTTTTATTTTGTTATTTGTTGCATTTTCATGCGATAATTCACGTTATTTCGAAGAAAATAAACAAATAGCTGGTTCTGTTTGGAATAGAAATAATATTGTTTCTTTTAAAGTTCCAGTAACAGATACCCATTCGGTAAATAACGTATATCTTAACATCCGTCATAATGGGTTGTACGAAAAAAGTAATTTGTATCTTTTTATAAATATTATTGCACCTAATGGGAATAAATTAAGAGATACAGTAAATTGTCTTTTAGCAAATGATAAAGGCAAATGGCTTGGTAGTGGTTTAGGCGATATCTATAGTAACCAGTTACTTTATAAAAAAGATATAACTTTTCCAATTGCTGGAGATTATACTTTTGAAATAGAACAGGCTATGCGAATGGATAATCTTAAAAATGTTGAAGATATTGGTATTAGAATTGAAAAAGTAAAATAATTCCAAGTAAGTGGGAAAGAATAAACTCGCTCGTTTTGCCGAAATGGATATTTTGCCAAATGTTGTGCAGGCTCCTTTTAGCGAAGCTTTAAATACAAAATTTAAGTTCAAAGGCGTTTGGAAACAAGATTTTTTTAAAAATCAAAATCCACTGGTTTTAGAATTAGGCTGTGGTAAAGGAGAGTATACTGTCGGGCTTGCAAAACGGTTTCCTGATAAAAACTTTTTAGGTGTAGATATTAAAGGTTCTAGAATGTGGGTTGGTGCTAGGCAATCCTTTAATGAAAAAATTTTAAATGCTGCATTTTTAAGAACAAGAATCGAATTAATAGATTCATTTTTCGAGAATTCAGAAGTGGATGAAATATGGATTACATTTCCAGACCCTCAATTAAAAAATAAAAGAACAAAAAAGAGATTGACATCATCATCTTTTTTAACAAAGTACAGAACTTTTCTTAAAAAAGATGGAATTGTACATCTTAAAACTGATAGTGATCCCTTATTTAATTATACCAGAAAATTACTGAAATATAATTTATTACCTATCTTAACAGAAACAGATAATTTATACTCAACAAATTTCGCAGATGATATTAGAAGCATACGTACTCATTACGAAACTTTGTTTATGGAAAAAGGTGAGAATATTACATACTTGAAGTTTAATATACATTCAACTAATAATATAACAGAGCCCCCTGATGAAGAAGAAGCTCAGCAATAATATTCGGGATTTATTATTAGATAACAAAACTGGTTTCTTTGATAAAGTTTTTGAAGTGGCAAGGCAGGTTCCTTATGGCAGAGTAACCTCTTATGGAGCAATTGCTAAATTTTTAGGAACTTCAAAATCGGCACGAATGGTAGGTTGGGCAATGAATCAAACTCATCGATGTAAAAGTTATGTACCTGCCCATAGAGTAGTTAATAGGCTTGGTTTACTTACAGGAAAGCATCATTTTGCAAATGAAAATGAAATGGAAAATCTACTAAAAAGCGAAGGAGTAGAAGTTATTAATGACAAGATTATTGACTTTAGTAAACATTTTTGGGATCCTTGTAAAGAATTAATCTAAATAAATAATTTTTTTGTAATTTTGCAAAAAAACATTTGTGATGGATAAAGATAAAATTGTTGAGATTCTAAAAACTATAAACCACCCTGAAGAAAAAATTGATATTGTTTCATCAGGAATAATGGTTAATATTTCTGGCGATGATAAAAAAGTAAAAATCATTTTACAATTTAAGAAACCAGTTGATGCTTTAGCTAATTCTGTAAAAAGAGCTTGTCTTCAAGCACTCAATGAAAAATTCGGAAATGAAATAGAATTTGAGATTGAAAATGTTTTTCCTCAACGAAAAATTGAAGAAAAAATTCCATTTAAAAATGTAAAAAACATTATTGCTGTTGCTTCTGGAAAAGGAGGCGTCGGAAAATCAACAGTTGCAGCTAATCTTGCTGTTGCACTTGCAAAAAAAGGAATAAAAGTTGGGTTGTTTGATGCCGATATTTTTGGACCCTCTGTTCCAAAGATGTTTGGTGTAGAAGATGCCAAACCACCAATGAAAAAAATTGATGGTCATGATTATATTTCAACGGTTGAAAAATATGGTGTTAAATTACTTTCTGTTGGTTTTTTTGTCAGTCGTGAGCAAGCTTTAATATGGCGTGGCGCAATGGCAACAAGTGCAATAAAGCAATTTATGGAAGATGGCGATTGGAGTGAAGTTGACATTGTTGTAATTGATATGCCGCCAGGAACAAGTGATATTCATTTAACAATAGTTCAATCCGTAGCTGTTACTGGTGTGGTAATAGTAACAACACCTCAAGAAGTTGCCCTAGCAGATGCATTAAAAGGTGTAAATATGTTTAAAAATAAAGACATTAATGTTCCAGTTCTTGGACTAGTTGAAAATATGGCGTGGTTTACCCCTGCTGAACTTCCTGAAAATAAATATTTTTTATTTGGAAATGGTGGAGGAAAACGCCTAGCCGAAGAATTAGAGGTTCCTTTGTTAGGACAAATTCCAATTGTGCAGAGTATTTGCGAATCTGGTGATGCAGGAATTCCTGTTGCATTAGACAGCGATAGAGCAGATGGAAAAGCATTTGCAAATCTCGCAGAAAAAGTATTAATTGCATTAGAAGAAAGAAATAAATCAGAAAAAACTAAAAAAGTAGAAATAATAAATAAATAAAATCATGGAAAAACAAGAAATTTTAGACAAAGTAAATTTAGCAATTGATTCAATTCGTCCTTATTTGCAAGATGATGGTGGAGATATTGAATTAGTTGAAGTTACCGACGATTTAACAGTAAAAGTTCATTTGCAAGGTGCTTGCGGATCTTGTCCTCATAGTTTAATGACATTAAAAAATGGTGTTGAGCAAGCTATTCGTCGCGAAATACCGGAAATTAAAGAGGTCGTAGGAGTATAAAATTGATTTTCTTAATAATTTTAAACCCTTGCTTTGTAAGGGTTTTCTTTTTTATTAAAAATAATTATGGGAGTAATAAAAGAATTTAAAGAATTTGCCGTAAAAGGAAATGTTCTTGATATGGCAATTGGTATAATCATCGGAGGTGCCTTTGGTAAGATTGTTACCTCAATGTTAAACGATATATTAATGCCACCACTAGGTTTATTAATTGGAGGTACAGATTTTACCGAACTTAAGGTTACTATTAAAGAAAAATCTATTGATACTGCCGGAAAAGCAGTATCTGAGGTAACATTAAATTATGGAAGTTTTATTCAAACTTTTATAGATTTTATTTTAGTAGCAATTGCAGTTTTTATGATTATTAAAATAATGAACCGCATTCGCTCTAAAATGGAAGCTGCACCTAAACCACCTGCCCCACCTGCTGGACCAACTAATGAAGAAGTTTTACTTACCGAGATAAGAGATCTTCTGAAAAACAAATAACTTATTACCTTACTATTGTTACGGAGCCGGAGTATTCATGATGTATTCCGGTTTCGTCGTTATATTTTACTATCCAGGCATAGCTACCTACAGGAGCTTTTTTACCGCTTTTTGTTTCACCATTCCATTGATCTGAATAGTTCTTAGTTCCCCAGAGAACACTACCCCATCTATCAAATATTTGTAACGAAAATGTTTCTGTTACAACTCCATGTCCTAACACAAAGAAGAAATCATTTTTCCCATCATTATCTGGACTAAATGCATTAGGAGCATAAAATGTATATTCATTAATAATTTGAACCATAAGTGACGATGAATCTAAACAGCCTTTATCAGTTTTTACAATCAACGTTACATTATAATAAGCAGGAGTTGCGGCAAAAGTATGCCATGGATTTGTGACTAAAGAAGAATCTCCATCTTCGAAATTCCAAAAACTTTGAAAGTTATCAGTGCTGAAATTTATAAAATGAATGGTAGGTTTAATAATATTTGCTGTATTTGGTTCTGCAATAAAACGAGATTCTGGACGTGGAAATACAGTGATGTAATTATTTATACTAAAATGATTTTTACATCCTTCTGGTGACGTTACTTGTAAGTCTACGCTATATGTTCCGTCATTTAGAAATTTATGAGTTGGATTCTTTTCTGTAGAAGTCATGTTATTGCTGCCATCTCCAAAGTTCCATAAATAAGATTGACCAAAGTCTAAGTTAGGTTCATTAAAATGAACAATTAACGGTTCACATCCTTGAATACTATCTGCATAAAAGTTTACAGGTGGAAGTGGTTTTACAATTATTGGAATATTTAAAGTTGTAGTTGGTGATCCACAGTCATCTTTTACTTCAATGCTATATGTCATAGATTGTGA
>CAIQJL010000359.1 GCA_903872185.1 uncultured Bacteroidota bacterium
ACATAATAAGGTGGCAACAACATTTGATCTCTTTCTGATAAAAGAGTTCCATAAACATCCAACAGTGAATGTGAAGTCAGTTGTTTTATAATCGGCATATTCTTTAATCTCGTCTGTAAAATTAGTCTGCCATCATTATCCAAATTCACTGTAACTTTTTCCGCCATTTCAGTTACAAGATTAATTATTTTTTCATCTGTTCTATATTCTGGAAGAGAAAATAATGAGTCCAAAGAAAGAATAGTTATACCGTCACATTTATCTATTATATTGTGAGCCATTTCAGTTCCAATCAAAACTCCATATGGTGCATCTTTCCATTCCTTATAAACCTTTTTTACTTTTGCTCTGGTGTTTGTGTGATCTCCGTCGATTAAGAAAAGGGGAATACCTAGTCTTTTTAATTCCTCTTCCACTCCACTAGTTGCTATACCTAAAGTCTGCATACGCCAGCCACCACAATGTCTACATGCAAGAGTTGTATCTTCTTCTAGCCTAACTATATTTTCACAACCATGACAAAGATAAGTTCTCACACCTGCTATTTTATGTAAAACATAAGGACGGTTACATGTCGGACACGCAAAGATAGTTCCGCAATCAGAGCAAATAGTTGTTGGATACATTCCTTTCCTATGTGAATATAAAAAGTAATGACCTTTCTTTTCTTGTTTAGCGGTGTGTAAAACTGCTAAAGTTTTTCTAGATAGGTATGGGCTCGCACTTTTATTTTCATCAGTCATTGGTACTACATCAACTGGGGCATCATTTCTAAAATGAAGTGGCATGACTTCATGAGCATCACGTTTTTTAAATAATAAATGCGCACGAAGTGAAAGCATATTAGAACCCAGTAAACAGGGAATATTACTTGCATGAGCCAATCTTTCCAGTACAAAGCGCATGTCATAGCCACTTTCCCCATGGGTGTAATAATACTGGCTATGCTCACGTTCGATGATTACAAGGCCCAAATCTGCCCTTTCCCAAGGTAAGAGTGACGGCGTTGCCAGTATAAGTAATGGATGCTCGTCTTTGTTTAAGGTCGCAAGGGATTGTTTTATTTGTTTATCTGTAAGTGCACTGTGTAAAGTGATTACATAATTTTCTATTCCTTTACTTAATGCATCTTTTGCATATTCCAAATCTATAATAGTTGGAAAGAAAATTACCAAAGATCTTTTTTTAGAAAATGATTCACGTATAGTTGTTTTGTATCTAGTTAAACGATTCTCATAACTTTCTTGTAATAATAAAATTTCAAAACCAGCACCATTTGTTGTAGTTAAAAAAGGAGTAAGTGTTGCAAAAGATTTTTCACTAATCAAATCATAAAGCATTCCACCGAGTGATGTCATCAAATATGAGGAGCTGAAATGTAAGGCATTCCAAATTGGGAGAGGTAGTAAATGTTTATTTATAATCTTGCCACATTTTTTTAAATTAAAATTTGCGTGCCTTAGTGACTGTCTATCTTCTTCTGCTTTTTCTGCATCTATTACCAAGCCTCTACAGTTTCTTCGCTTCACAGTTATTTCTACCAAGTCTCCGACCTCAACGTCATCTTTTGAAAAATATGAAAGTTCCTCATAAGGAATACCCGAGGCAAGAGGCGCGACAGTTAAGACTTTCATATACCTATTATACAGCAATTCCTGCCCCAAAGGCAGGAATTAATTTTTAGTTTTTAATTTCTACTTTTTAAACAAAAATTCTAAAAAATCCTTTAATTTATTGGTATTTAAATAAAAATTAAAAATTTTAGAGATGATATATCAGCATCAAAGTTAACGAATTTATTTATGTTTAATAAGTTTGATAATTTGTGTAATTTATTATATTTGTCTGATGATGGTGAAATAAAATCTCATGTTCATGAATTTTATGAAATTTTAGATGAAAATTTAAAAGAAATGTTAAAATATGGTTATAGTAAAAATGATATTTTTAAAAAAATAATAGATGATACTGAAATTAACACTTTATACAACAGTATGATAGATTATGATATTTTTAAAGATTTACAAGAAATACCAGAAAAAACAAAAATCAAATTTTTTGAGAAATTTATAAATTTTAATAAAAATATGTATAAAATTAAAAAATATCCAAAAATTAGTAAGATATTTATTTTATTTTACTATTTATTTGCAGATATTAATGACTTAAATATAGATAATATTATGAAAAAAACTCAAAAACATATTAATGATAGAGGTATTTTATTTAGAAATAAAATTCACAGATTGTATTCAATATAAAGAATATTTACTAAAAAAGGATACTGAGAAATTTAATTTATGATTAAAGTACAATATTTATCAACTACTAATAAAACCTATATTAATTATATTAATAATCATAATAGGCGTGATTAATAGATCCGAAGAGAGGTTTAACCTCTGATTTAACTTGCGGATCATATCCAAAGTAAGTTTTCGTTTGC
>CAIQJL010000360.1 GCA_903872185.1 uncultured Bacteroidota bacterium
AATCTCATAACTAATTGCAATTATTTCAGTTATCGAGCGTTTGATACCCTCTTTATCGGTGTAACTGCGATTTGTAAGTTTACCAGTGAGCGAAACTCTGCTACCTTTTTTAATCTCGATATTTGCACTATCCGCAAGTTTATTCCACATAATCACGTTATGCCATTTAGTATCACGCACCCATTGGCCTTCGCGGTCTTTATGACTCGAGCTTGTTGCAAGCGATAATTTTAATACTTTATTACCGTTTGGTAATGTTTTTACTTCAGGGTTTAATCCTATAAACCCGCTAAGTTCTACTTTGTTAATCATTTTTTCCATGATGTTTTAAAATTTTATTGTTAATGAATTTGAATTTTGTTTGATGCAAAGATATGGCGGTTAAAAATCCCGATTCGGCTGTTAATCAGGTATATTCGCTTATATTCGAAAGCAAACGTTTAAAAACGGATATATACCACAAAATTAGCTTAATAAAAATTAAGCAAATATTAGTTTATGGAAAAAAATATTTAGATGCATCTCAAAGTCAAAATCAATTTTAAATAAATCTTTAAAAAATTACAGCTATGAAAACAACAATTTTTTTAATCATGATGTTTACAGGAATTTTTATTTCTCCCGTAACAACCCCAACGCCTGATTCAATTTCGGGTTTTGTAAAAGATGCAACCTCTGGAAATGTTATAGAAAATGCAACAGTTTCTCTTTACAGAGATGGAAACTTTGTAAGTTCTGTTAAAACAGGTACTAGTGGCGCATACTTTTTTTCGAAATTAATACCAGCAAAGTATTTAATTAAAGCAACAAAAACAGGTTACATTAAATGGATAGGTATTGCTTTTGAATTAAAAAAAGGTGAATTTAAATCTATTGCAGTCTCGTTAAGTCCAGAAATTCAACTCCAAGAGATAGTTGAGAAAGACGAAGAAAGAGAATATAAAAAAAACAATGTTGGAATGGGTGCAGCAATGAAAACAAAATGTGCAGAATCTCAAGCATACTTTGCCTCACCAGTTTCTTACGATATGGTAGAAGTTGAGCACAATACCGAAGAATATGATAAAATAAATGAAAATGCATTTAAAGAATCGCTTACAAATCCATTATCAACTTTTTCTGCTGATGTTGATAAAGCATCATATTCTAACGTAAGAAGATTTTTAAATCAAAACCAGATGCCTTATAAAGATGCGGTTAGAGTTGAAGAGATGATTAATTATTTTGAATACAATTATCCACAACCAACAAACGGAGACCCATTTTCAATAAATATGGAAATTGGCAAATGTCCTTGGAATGAAAAACATGAAATAGTTATGGTTGGCTTACAGGGTGAAAATATCGCTGCTACAAAAATTCCCGCAAGTAATTTAGTTTTTTTATTAGACGTTTCTGGTTCAATGGGTGATGTAAATAAACTTCCACTTTTAAAACAAGCCTTTAAAATTCTTGTAAATAATTTAAGAACTGAAGATAAAGTTGCAATAGTTGTTTATGCAGGTGCAGCAGGTTGTGTGCTTGAATCAACTTCTGGAAACAAAAAGGAAATTATAAACGCTTCTCTAGATTTATTAAACTCAGGTGGAAGTACTGCCGGAGGAGAAGGCATCCAGTTAGCATATAAAATAGCAAAAGAAAATTATATTGTTGGTGGAAATAATCGCATAATATTGGCTACTGACGGGGATTTCAACGTAGGTGCAAGTAGTGATGGTGAGATGACCAGGCTAATTGAAGAAAAAAGAAAAGATGGTGTTTTTATCAGCATACTAGGTTTTGGAATGGGAAATTATAAAGATTCTAAAATGGAAAAAATTGCTGATGCCGGTAATGGAAATTACTATTACATCGACAATATTATGGAGGCAAAAAAAGTGTTTGGAAAAGAATTGTGGGGAACGCTTTATACTATTGCAAAAGATGTGAAAATTCAGGTTGAATTTAATCCTTCAAAAGTTAAGGCATACAGATTAATAGGATATGAAAATCGCTTGCTTAATAAAGAAGATTTTAATGACGATACTAAAGATGCTGGCGAAATTGGTTGTGGGCATACCGTTACGGCTCTTTACGAAATTATTCCTGCAGATTCAGATGAGTCAACAAATGCTACAGATCCTTTAGAGTACCAACAAACAAAAGTTGTAAAAAGCGGTGATATAATGACAGTTAAACTTCGTTACAAAAAACCTAATGAAGACATATCAAAGTTAATTGTAAATAAGATAAAAGATAACGACAGAAAAACTGTTAATTCTAACAACTTTACATTTGCTTGTGCGGTTTCAGAATTTGGTATGTTACTAAGAGAATCAGAATTTAAAGCGAATTCATCATATACTTCAGTACTTGCCTTAGCAAAAACATCAAAAGGTGAAGATAAAGAAGGCTATAGATCAGAGTTTATGAAGTTAGTTGAGACTGCGGAATTGTTAAAGAAATAAAGATTAATAGTCAGCCTGAGCGTAATCGAATGGGTGGCTTAAATAATGTAAAAGCGTAGGTTAAAATCTACGCTTTTTTCATTTCTATCAAGTTTAGAAAATATTGAATGTATTGTTCTTTTAAAGCATTTACGCTGTATTTTTCTTCAACAGTTTTTCGACCGGCTTGGCCTAATTTTATTCGTATATCTTCATTTTCAATTAATAATGAGAGTTTATTAACCCAGTCCTCTTCTGTTGAAGCTAAAAAGCCATTTTCGCCATCATTAATAATTTCAGAGTTTACCCCAACAGGTGACATTATTGTTGGAATTTCTAATGCCATATATTGCAGGCCTTTAAATCCGCATTTTCCTTTCGACCATTCATCGTCGGGCAATGGCATAATACCAATGTTAATTTCAGAAAGATCTTCAATTTCTTTTTCTGATGACCATTGAGTAGCTTCAATATTTAATTCAGGAAAGCTATATAGAAAGTTTACAATTACTTTGAAATATATTTTATCTTGAAATTTTTCTTTAATTTTTTTAAGGACTGGAATAATAGTTTCAAAATGTTTTAAGGTAGTTGAGGTGCCTGTCCAGCCAATGCAAATGCTTGATGTATCTTGTGTTTTAATGAGTTTTTTATGATAATTTGTATCTATAGTTGTTGGCATTATTTCGATTCTTGGATTAAAAAGCTTTGCATAATTAGCAAGATATGTATTGCCGGCCAAAACAAGATCTGCAATTTTAATTATTGATGCCGTTTTTGAAGGTTTTTTAAGCCAGTCAAGATTTGCATTTCCTTCAGACGTATCATTAAGCCAGATAGCATCATCGAAATCGAAAATTATTAAAGCTTTTTTTGATCTAAGAAGTTTTTCAAAAAGAGTAATGCCCAGCATAAATGCTTCCCTATAAATAAAAACGACATCAAATTTTTTTGCTTTGCGAATATCCTTAAGCCTTTTAATAAAGCTTTTTACTAGTATCCAGGCCTTAAAATGATAATTTCCTTTTGAATAAAAAACGGTATCGTCTTTCTCAGAGATTATATTAGAGTATGTTATTTCGAAACCTCTATCCTGTAATGCAGTTAAATATTGTTCGCAACGAAATCTTTGGCCGGGTGAGCGATTAATACGATGTGGAACAATATATAAAATACGGGGCATTTAAGTTCGCAGATATTTTTCTGCAAAATAATTAAATATTATGGGATAAAATTGTCTTTTTTTAAGAATTCAGCAAGCTTAAAAATAGCCTTAGCTCTATGACTGATTTTGTTTTTTTCTTCTATAGACATTTCTGCAAATGTTTTATGATTGTTATCCGGAACAAATATTGGATCGTAACCAAAGCCATCATGTCCTCTTTTTTCGTTTATAATATTTCCTTTTACAATTCCTTCAAAAAGAAATTCTGTGCCAGATATAATTAATGCAATTACAGTTTTGAATTGTGCTTTGCGATTTGTTTTATCTTTAAGATGTAATAAAAGCTTCGCGATGTTATTTTCAGAATTATTTTCTAGACCAGCATATCTTGCAGAATAAACACCCGGGTCTCCGTTTAATGCCTCAACTTCAAGACCGGTATCGTCTGCAAAACAATCAATATTTAATTTAGAATAAATAAATCTTGCTTTTTCAAGTGCATTTCCTTCTAAAGTCTTTTGATTTTCTGGAATGTCTCCTTCAAATCCAGCATCCAATAAAGTTTTAAGATTAAACTGCTTCCCAATAATGTTTTGTATTTCCAATAATTTATGTACGTTGTTAGAAGCAAAAACTAAATGCATTTTTTTAATATTTAATAAATTCTACTGAATTTTCACCTTCTTGGGTATTTAATTTTAAAGTGTATTTCCCTTTAGCAAAGCTCTTGATATCAATTCGAAGTCGGTTAAAGCCAGGGGTTAATTCAATTTGATTTGAATAAATATATCGACCTTCTTTATCAAAAATATCAAATTTTGAATTTCCAGGAATAATAATGTTTAAATCGAGATTAATTTCTGTTGAAGATGGATTAGGGTATAAATTTAAAATAAGATTATTAGAACTAGTTGTTTTACATGCTTCATTATTTGATAAATCAATATCGATTTTTTCCTCAGAGAGTGTTCCTTTTACACAAATATAAGTGGGTGGGTTTGTTTCACTGTATGGCAATTGAGCTGTAAAGTTGTAGTTCACAATTTGTCCGGAAAATAGTGTGTCTGAATAAATCTCCATAATTGGAGTGCTTGTGTTAGTGTTAAGTGTTAAGAAGGGGTTTATAATTGGCATTGTTCCAATATTTGCAATTGTTGTGCTAGCTGTTAGAAAAGTTGAATTAATAGAATAATCAATTGATAAAACAGCTAGATTGTATATGTTGGGTACAACTTTAACAGATTTAAAAATAGAATCTATACAACCATGAGAATTTTCAACTTTTAACCAAATTGTATAATTTCCTGTGTCGTTAAAAACGTGAATAGGGGCAGTTAATATACTAGTTTGGCCGTCACCGAAATTCCAATAACTTAAATTATTAGTTGTGGAATTTATAAAGTTAACTGATAATGGTGGAGCGCCAAGATTTGGCAAACATGAAAAGTCCGGTACGGGAAGCGGGAATACTTTAATAATCTTTGTTACTTCGTCTATACAATCAACAGTTGAAGTAACTTTTAAATTAACGGTATAATTACCAACATTATTATAATTTACTGAAGGATTAGATTCGTTTGAATTAACTCCATTTCCAAAATTCCAATGCCACTTATAAATACTTCCATTTATTGCAGATGAGGTATCTGTAAAATTAACAGAAAATCCAAAACAAGTACTGTCGCCAATAAAACCTGCAGTTGGCGGTGCAGAAACAGAAACTACATTTGTTATTGTATCTGCGCAACCATTTAATGAGTTAATAATTAAGCTAACGGGGTAATTACCAACCGAAGAATAAATGTGTTGTGGATTTTGTTGAAGAGAAGAATTATTGTCACCAAAATTCCATTGCCATTTAATAATAGGAAAAACAGGAAGTGTTTGAGTTAAATCAAAAAACCAGGTTGCAGAACCAGTACAAGCAGGTGAAAAATCGAATCCAGTAAGTGGCGAAGGCTTTATTTCAATAGTTTTTAAAATAGAATCTTTACATCCTTCATTACTTGTAGAAATAAGCAGTACTTGATAAAAACCAATATCAGAATAAGTATGCTGAGGATTTAAAATTATAGCACTGCTATTATCTCCAAAATCCCAGTTCATACTGGATAAGTAACCCGTAGAAACCGAACTTTGGTTAGTGAAATAACTTGTTCCTCCAAAACATGTTCCCGTAACGCTAAAAGCCGTCAAAGGATTAGGGTTAATAATAATATTTTTGGAAATAGTGTTTGAACAGTTGCTGTCAGTTGTTACGGTGAGAATTCCCATATGTGATCCAATACTGTTAAAAATATAAGAAGCATTGTTAGTTGTTATGGTATCGCTATTAATAATCCATTGCCAGGAATTTATATTACTTCCGTCAAGTGTGTGAGAAGTATCGGCAAATATTGTTTGATCTCCGAGGCAGGTGTTTGTATAAGAGTATCCTACCTGGGGGGCAAAACCATGAATGTTAACATGAATAGTATCTCTTGCTACGCAACCTATTTGATTTGTTACCGAGACCCAATAATCCCCAGAATTATTAATGATAAGTGAAGAGTTAATGGAATTGTCGTTCCATAAATAATTAGTAATATTGCTTCCACCTGAAGGTGAAATTGAGTTTCCTGAACATAAAGAAGTATCGTTTCCTAAAGTTAATTTTATTGATAAGCTATCTATAAATACATTAAACGTATCTTTAAAGCTACATCCCATATTGTCTAACATCTGAACTGTATATATCCCTCCAAGATTCGTTTGAAATGTATTGCCAGTGTTCCCGTTTGACCAAATGAAAGAACTAATACCACCAAATGAAATTACGTGATGAATAGTATCGCTATAACATATCGTAGAATCAGAGATGGCTAAATTTGGGTAAAACACATTAATAGAATCTGTGGAAGTAAATCCAAATATATCTGTTACTAAAACTTTATATTGTCCTGTTTTATTAGTTGCAATATTTTCTAAAGTGTCGTTTGGCATTAAAGTGCCATTTTTAAACCATTGGAATTTAGTAAATCTAGTACCTGCACGTATAGTAGTATCGCAAAAACCATAGTTAATATTAATATCTGCCCCAAGATTAACAGGTGGAGCATATTTGTATTGAAGATATTGATTAATTTGTTGTATTTCTGAGATGTTAAGT
>CAIQJL010000361.1 GCA_903872185.1 uncultured Bacteroidota bacterium
ACTTAACATCTCAGAAATACAACAAATTAATCAATATCTTCAATACAAATATGCTCCACCTGTTAATCTTGGGGCAGATATTAATATTAACTATGGTTTTTGCGATACTACTATACGTGCAGGTACTAGATTTACTAAATTACAATGGTTTAAAAATGGCACTTTAATGCCAAACGACACTTTAGAAAATATTACTACAAATATTAGTGGGCAATACATTGTAAATGCGACTGATTTTTTTGGCTTTATTTCTACTGATACTATTAATGTTCATTTTCCAAATACAAATTTAAGTGTAAATGATACAATAATTTGCCAAGGTGATACAATTTCCATAAATTCTGCAACATTTAGTCAACCTGGTTACACTTATATCTGGCAAAATTTATCTTTTAATTCAAATTTATTAATTTCTTCACCAGCAACAATTAACGTTACAATAACAGATACCAATAGTTGTTCAAGTACTTCAAATTCAATTTCTGTTAACTTAGATAGTTTAAAAAGTAAAATATTTTTAGGAAATGATACCAGTTTCTGTGCTGGAAATAGTATTTCTTTGTATAATTATCCTGATAACCCCAATAATTTATCATATTTATGGTCAAATAATTCTACTGATTCAACCTTATCAATAACCATTCCTGGATTGTATTCAATAACTGTAACAAATAATCGAAATTGTTCCGGTTCTGACACAATTATCGTTGCAATTACGGGTATAGCACCAACAATAGATTTCACATCGGATACTATTTGTATTGGAAACATTACGTCTTTTTTAAATTACTCATCATTAACATATGATTCATTGAGATGGTATTTTGGCGATGGGAATACTTCAATAAATTATAATTCTTTCAACTTATACAATTTACCTGGTAATTATATAGTAACATTAATAATGTATAGCGGTAACTGTTCAACTACTTTCTCAAAAATAACAATTGTAAAACCTAAACCTGAAGCCGATTTTACTTTTTCATCTTCTTGTGCAGGTGTATCTACAAATTTCATAAATTTAAGCACATCACAAGGTAGTGGAACGTTATCCAATTATTCCTGGAATTTTGCTGGTTTACAAAACAGTATAAACGAAAACCCATCTTATATTTTTGCAAATCCTGGAAATTACTCAGTTTTATTAAATATAACTGCGACAAATGGTTGTTCAGATTCTATTACCAAATTTATAAACATTTTAAATACTGCTACATTACCATTGATTTCTTTAAATCTGCCATTAAATCAATCATTTATTTCCAATAATAATTTAATTTTTTCATGGAATTCAACATTCGGAATAAAATTTATATTAGAATTTTCTTTTGATAATACTTTTTCAACTATATCATTCGCAGATACGACAACTTCTACTCAAATTCAATTATCTATGGTACTACTTAATAATCAAAATATTTTTTGGAGAGTTAGGGCCTTTAATATTTGCCAAGAAGAATCTATTTCTGAAATCTTTTATTTTACTGTATTTTATCCATCCTCAATAAATGAAAATGTTTTATGGTTATCTTCTGATTCAGTTGACACCATAAACGGTAAAATAATTACATGGTATGATAAAAGCGGAAATGGGAATAATGCTATTCAATTAGATCCATTAAAAAGACCAACAAGCATTAATAGCATTTCGGCCTTAAATAATTTTCCA
>CAIQJL010000362.1 GCA_903872185.1 uncultured Bacteroidota bacterium
ATAAAGGCGATACTGTATATATCTTTTCTGATGGATATGTTGATCAATTTAATGCTGATGATAAAAAGTTAATGAGTCGATTGTTTAAAGAAATATTATTTTCAATTCAAGATAAATCAATGGAATAACAGAAAGAATTTCTTAATACTTTTATCGAAAACTGGAAAGTGAATACAGAACAAACGGATGATATTTTAGTGATAGGAATAAGGGTTTAATTTACCGTTTAAAAACAAATTTGAGATTTCAATTTTATTAATATATTTGCATTGCTTAAACAATAAAGGCTTAAATATATGGCAGAAAATTCATATACAGTTGAACAGACTAGTAAAACACCATTAATTAATTTTGATGCACAAACTGGAATTTTCGAAATGAAAGGGAAATCAATTCCAGAAAATTCTGTTCAATATTATAAACCAATGTATGAATGGCTTGATAATTATATTCAAAATCCGGCTAAACAAACCGTTATTAATATTCAATTAGATTATTTTAATACCAGTTCTGCCAAATGTATTGTTGACTTATTTAAGAAACTTGAGCAAATCTCAAAAGGCGGTAAGGGAGAAGCAACTATAAACTGGCTATATGATGAACCTGATGAAGATATGCTTGAAGCTGGAGAAGATTATAAATCAATTATTTCAATTCCATTTAACTTAGTGTCATTTATAAAATAAATTTAACCTTATAATTTTATGATTAAGAAAATAATCGTTTTTTCGTGTGCAGTTGCTTTATTATCATGTAATAGTAATACATCTGACAATGCTACAATTAGTGATACTACTAAAACCGACACAGCAAAAGTAACGCAACAGGAGCCTATTAATGAGGAGGCCGATTTTAAATTTACAACATTGGTAATTAATATTCCTTCACCGTTTGAAGTTTTAACATTTATACCAAAATCTGGAATTCCTTATAATAAAGCTTTGATCAATTCTAATGAAAATGAATCGAAATATGTAACTACAACAAAAAAGGGATTAAATTATGGTTTATATGTTGTAGACTTAGTTTATCTTACTGTAAATGAGCAATATTCTGATGTTAAAAAGTATTTTGTGACTTCAAGAAATCTTGCCGCAGGCATAGGTTGTGCTGAAAGCTTTGATAAAATTACTGGATCAAGGTTAGAGAAGAATATTGATAAAAAAGATTCTATTAATAAAGTTATGGATCAGGTTTATACTGAAATGGATAAATATCTAAGATCAAATGACCAATTGTTAACTGCTACACAAATTTTAGTTGGCAGTTGGATAGAAAGCCAGTATCTAACAGTTAATTTACTTAAAGACCAACCAAGAAGCGCTGAGAATGAAGAATTGTATAAACAAATTGGCTATCAAAATTACACAGCTCAAAAATTGGTTGAAATTTTAAAAGATTATGAAAAAGAAAAAGATTTAAAATCAGTTATAAATGGTGTTAAAGAATTGGATAAAATTTATGCTGGAATAAAAGGAGGAGAGGTTGATCAGGCAACTATTGATAAATTGTATACAAAATTAAATGAAGTAAGAGGTCTGATTGTAAAGTAAAAGTTAACTACTCAGCAGCAGGAGGCAGAAAAAAGTTGCAGTTGGTCCGTCGCAGAATGACGGACTTTATACTTTTGTCGAAGCTTGGTTAAAAAATCAGAAAATCATATGGAGAGTAAAGGATATAACGATTTAAAAGTTTATCAACTTGCATATAAACTGGCAATGGAAATTTTCGAGATTTCAAAATCATTTCCTAAAGAAGAAATATATTCGTTAACCGACCAGATTAGAAGATCATCACGTTCCGTTGCTGTAAATATTGGAGAAGGTTATAGAAAAAGAAAATATCCGAAATATTTTTCAAGTAAGATGACGGATTCTGATGGAGAATGTACAGAAACGCAAATCTGGCTTGATTTTGCAAGGGACTGTAAATATATTAATGAAGTAATAAGAGATAAACTTTACAAAGAATATGAAGAAGTAGGACGAATGTTGGGAAGTATGGCAAATAACCCTGAAAAATTTTTACCAAGATAATTAATAATACTGCCAACTGCCGCTTCTACTAAGTAAGGACTGTCTTAATTTACAAATTAATCTTCGAGTTTTTCTTTAAATTAATAAACCGATGAGCGAAAAAATCCTAAGAGCTTTAATGCGCCTATTCGCAATTATTGCGAAATCAGATGAA
>CAIQJL010000363.1 GCA_903872185.1 uncultured Bacteroidota bacterium
AACCTTCAGCTCATATGTTTAGTTTTAATAGCCCCACAGGTGCTTGTCCAACATGCGATGGGTTTGGTCAAACAATAGGCATTGATGAAGATTTAGTAATTCCTAACAAATCACTTTCAATATACGAAGATGCTATATTTTGCTGGAGAGGTGAAGTAATGAGCGAATGGAAAAACAAATTAATTTATAGTGCAGAGAAATTTAAATTCCCAATTCATAAACCATTTTACGAATTAACAGAAGATCAACAAAAATTACTTTGGGAAGGAAATAAATATTTTAATGGAATAAATGATTTCTTTAAATTCTTAGAAGAAAATCTATATAAAATTCAATATAGAGTGATGCTTGCAAGGTATAGAGGAAAAACCCTTTGCCCTAACTGTAAGGGCTCGCGTTTAAAAAAGGAAGCATCTTACATTAAAATTAACGATAAAGCAATTACAGAAATATCAGTAATGACTGTTTCGCAATTAAGTCAATTTTTTAAAAATATTAAATTATCAAAAGAGGAAGCTAATATAGCAAACAGATTGTTAACCGAAGTTCAATCACGACTTAATTATTTAGAAAATGTAGGCCTGGGTTACTTAACATTAAACAGAAACTCTTCTTCACTTTCTGGCGGAGAATCACAAAGAATAAATTTATCAACCTCGCTTGGTAGCAGTTTAATTGGTTCGCTATACATACTTGACGAACCAAGTATTGGGCTTCATCCTTTAGATAACTTGAGATTAATAAGTGTATTAAAAAATCTAAGAGATATTGGCAACACTGTTGTTGTTGTTGAGCACGATGAGGAAGTAATGAAATCAGCAGATTACATTATTGATATGGGCCCAGGTGCAGGAAGCCTTGGTGGTGAAATTGTTTTTGAAGGAAACTATGACGAACTATTACAAAGCACTAATAGCTTAACTGCTGATTATATAACAAATAAAAAAAGCATACCCGTACCAAGATTCAGAAAAGCCTGGAACAACTTTATAGAAATAAATGGTGCACGAGAAAACAATTTGAAAAATATTAATGTAAAATTTCCATTAAATGCATTCACAGTAATAACAGGTGTTAGCGGCTCCGGAAAATCAACCTTAGTTAAGAAAATACTTTTTCCAGCTCTTAAAAAATATTACGGCAACGGACTTTCAGAAAAAACCGGTTCTTTCGACAATTTAAAAGGCGACCTAAGTTTAATTAAAGATATTGAGCTTGTAGACCAAAATCCAATTGGAAAATCATCCAGATCAAATCCGGTCACTTATATTAAAGCATATGATGAAATAAGAGGTTTATTCTCAATTCAACAATTATCAAAATTAAACGGTTTTAAGCCCTCACATTTTTCATTTAATGTTGATGGTGGCAGATGCGACGAATGCCAGGGCGAAGGATCGATTAAAGTTGAGATGCAATTTATGGCCGACGTTAACCTTGTTTGCGAAAGTTGTGGAGGTAAAAGATTTAAACCAGAAATTCTGGAAGTTGAATATAATGGCAAAAACATTTACGATATTTTAAATTTAACAGTTGATGATGCTGTTGACTTTTTCAATTTGAAAAAAGGACTAAATGAACTAAAAGTTTCTGAAAAATTAGAGGTTTTAAAAAATGTTGGATTAGGATATGTAAAGCTAGGACAATCATCAAGCACTTTGAGTGGTGGAGAATCTCAAAGATTAAAACTTGCTACATTTTTAGGAAAATCTTCATCGGCGCAAACACTTTTCGTTTTTGATGAACCAACAACGGGCTTACATTTTCATGACATAAAAAAATTATTAGCTTCATTTGAGGCACTAATTCAGCATGGTAATAGTGTTATTGTTATTGAACATAATTTAGATGTAATAAAATGTGCCGATTGGATAATTGATCTAGGACCAGGTGGAGGAGGCAAAGGTGGTGAGGTAGTGTTTTGCGGAACACCAGAAAACTTAATTAAAAACAAAAATTCCTATACAGGAAAATACTTAAAAGATAAACTATAAAAAAGTTTAATCATAAAAAAAAGCCGTTGTAATACAACGGCTTTTCATTTATAATATAATTTCTTAGTCTTGTTTAAATGAGTTTTCGATATTCATAAAACCTACTAGAACAGAAACGCATCCACTTAAAATTTGGTCAGATAATTCGTCTGAAGTCTGAACCTGTAATGAAATAATTAATTGTTTACTTGATTCTAGTTTAAAATCAAAACTTTTTGCATACTGATGTTTCTTATTATCATACAATACATTTCTTTCAGCATCTAGAACCTGAAATTGAATTGGAGGTAAATTTTCATCACCACAAATTGTGATTCTGTATTCTTGTCCAGAATAAAAAGTTTTATAAAGCTCAGCTGTTTCACCTTCTGAAAGAACTGTAGCATTATAAATTCCATCATGAACGTATGGTAATAACTCTAGTTTACATATTTTCTTTGCAAAATTTTTGCATTGTGCGTCAGCTACATTTGGAAGCGCCGCAATCATTAAAACAATTACAGATAAAATTAAAATTTTTCTCATGGCTTCCAATTATTTTATAATGTTTGATCTAATTTCAGTTGCTGTTTTACAAATTTCGTTAAAAACTTCTGTTGTAACTTTCACTTCTGATTTTGAAGAGATAATTGATTTTCCGTCTTTTTCTACTACTTCCATTTTAGAAGATGAAGTTTGAATTTTATCAAAAACAACTTTTAATTTTTCCATATCAGGAAGTACAGCTTGTATGTTAGGATCGGTATTGTATTCACTCATTAAGCTAATTAAAGTATTTAATGATAAACGTTGATCAGCAATACGTTCAATAAGTTCTTTGTTTGAAGCGGTATTCTGAGCTACTTTACATCCTACATAAAGACCTTCTAACCAACCACCAGCAAGAATTATAGCAGCGATTTCAGCACGGTCGTTTTCTTTTAAGAAAGAATTCGAATTCATAAAAGTTTCCGAAATAATTTCCATTAATGAATCACGATTATTAATGTTGGTTTCCATACGAGTAATAATTGTTTTATCAATCGCATTTAGAATACCCAAATCATCAGCTAATTTTTTTGTTGTAGCAAGATATTTAATAGAAGCCTGAGATTGATCAAACATACTTGCAAAACTTAAATCGGTACTATAAACACCTAAATTTAATGCCATACTTTTTGTTGTAGTATAGTTTCCAGCGTTAGAAGTTGGATTTAAATATTCTTGATTATACTTTGCACCAGCTCTTTTCATTAACATAGCAGTCTCTATTGGCGATGGAATGCCATAAATAACTTGTTTTGCTTTGTTAAATTCATCTGGATTGTTTCCAGTTGCAACTGAATCTTCAATTTGGTCTTCAACATTCGCGTTATCGCCATTACATCCTATCATAAGGGAAGTTGCAACGAATACGGAAAAAATTGTTAGTTTGCTAATGTTCAATAGTTTAACGTTCATACAGGTTCCTGTTTGTTTTATGTACAATATTAAGGATTATCGCAAAAATAACAAATTTTTTAAACAAAATAATTTAATGAAGTTAAAATTCTTAGAAAAATACAGTTTTAAAAAAAATAAATTACTTTTGGAACTAAAATTTAGAATAAGCTTTTACATTATGAATCACAAGATTAACCTTCAAAGAAAATTATTTTCAACAAATGAAAAAGAAGTAATTGAAGTATTAAAAAATATTTCGGAAAAAGGCTATCCAGAAATTGTTACTGATTTAATTGGTCTATATTCAAGCTCTCAGTTTGAAAATGTAAGAAATCAAATTCTTTTTATTCTTTCAAATTTAAAAGACAAAAATTCTGTAAGTTACTTTATTAATGGCCTTAAACTTGAAACAAATCCAGAAATAAGAACCCAATTAATTTCAGCTTGCTGGCAAAACGGATTAGACTACTCGGATTATTTAGAATATTTTATTGAAATTATTACTAAAGAAAGTATGTTTAATTCTATTGAAGCATTCTCTGTTATTGAGGGAAACTTTACTAATCTTGAAGAGAGTAAAATTATTGAGCTTAGAAATTTTGTAAAGAAAATCAAACTAGAAACTACTGGTGATAATTCCAAATTACTATCTGAAGTTGAAAACCTTATTTCTTAGTATAAACCCGTTCTCCAAATATTGAGTTACCAACCCTAACCATTGTACTCCCCTCTTCTATTGCTATTTTATAATCTCCGGACATTCCCATTGAGATTTCGCAGAAATCAGAATTATCATTAAAAAAATTAGCCTTTATACCTTTAAAGGTATTGGTTAATGATTTAAACTCCTTTCTTGTTAATTCTTCGTTGTCAGAAAAAGTAGCCATTCCCATTAATCCTAAAATCTTTATTGATTTAAAATTTTTAAACTCATCAGCAGTTAACATTTCTATTAATTCTTCATTAGAAAAACCGAATTTAGATTCTTCGGTTGCAATATATACTTGAAGTAAACACGAAATTACTCGATTATTTTTTTCGGCTTCTTTGTGTATTTCTCTTAAAAGTTTAAATGAATCTACAGATTGTATTAATGTTACAAAAGGTGCAATGTATTTTATTTTATTAGTTTGCAAATGACCAATCATATGCCATTCTATAGGCAAATTTATTTTTGATTTTTTTTCGGCCATTTCCTGTGCTCTGTTTTCACCAAAAATTACCTGACCGCTCTTTATTGCTTCCAGAATATCTTCCACCGGTCGGGTTTTTGACACAGCCACAAGTGTAACCGTTGAAGGTAGTGAGTCTTTTATTGATTGTATGTTTTGTTTTATATCAGACATAAAAAAGTCCCGTAAATAATGATCAAAGTTAGAATATTTACAAGAATATCGAAAATGAAAGCGTGGACGCTTTCATCATAAAAAAACAACAAATAGAGTAAGCGTCCTCGCTTGCTCTATTTGCTATAAGCACAACATTACTTTTTCTTATAAAATGTTATTCTAAAGAATGAACAACTAATCCACTTCTTAATTTAGGTTCGAACCAGGTGGTTTTTGGAGGCATAATGTTTCCTGAATCAGCAATGTCTAACAATTGTTTCATACTTACAGGGTAGAGCGAGAAAGCAACTTTCATATCTCCACTATCAACACGTTTTACTAGTTCACCCAAACCACGAATTCCTCCAACAAAGTCGATTCTTTTATCGGTTCTTAAATCTTTTATACCAAGTATCGGTTCAAGAATTAATTTACTTAACACCGTAACATCAAGAACTTCAATCGGATCATTATCGTTATAAGTTCCTTGTTTTGCAGTTAGCGAATACCATTTATTATCTAAGTACATTCCAAAATTATGTAAATGTTTTGGCTTACATAACTGACAACCACATTCAACTATATCAAAATTTATTTTCAATTTATCAATTAGTTCAGCAGAAGTTAAACCATTTAAATCTTTTACAACTCGATTGTAATCAATTATTGAAAGTTGATTATCTGGAAAATGAACAGCTAAGAAATAATTATACTCTTCGCTCCCATTATAATTTGGATTTTGCAAACGTTTTTCTTTACCAACCAATGCTGCTGCAGCAGTTCTATGATGACCATCGGCCACATAAGTACTTGGCACTTTTGCAAAAAGTTCAATTAATGTTTTAATCGTTTTCTCATCACGAATTACCCAAAAATGATGTCCTACATTATCTGAGGTAGTAAAATCATATTCTGCTTTTTCATTTTTAACAATGTTCTCAACAATTTCATCAATCTCTTTAACTGCACGGTATGAAAAGAATACTGGTTCCATATTTGCATTTGTAACCCGAACATGTTTCATGCGATCTTCTTCTTTATCTTTTCGTGTAAGTTCGTGCTTTTTAATAACATTATTTAAATAATCATCAACACCAGCACAGCCTACCAAACCATATTGAGTTCTGCCATTCATTGTTTGTGCATATATATAAAGGTGTTCTTTATCGTCGGCTTTTAACCAATCTTTTTCAATAAATAGCAGAAAATTCGATTTTGCTTTATTGTATACCTCTTCTGAATGCTCATCAATTCCTTCTGGCAAATCAATTTCAGGTTTTGTAATTCGAAGTAATGAAAATTGATTGCCCCTAGCTTCTACTCTTGCTTCTTTAGAATTTAACACATCGTATGGACGAGCAGCTAAATCTTTTGCTATTTCTATTGATGGACGAAGTCCTTTAAATGCTTTTAATATTGCCATAACACTATAAAATTAAAATTTTCAAATTCCAATCAACAAATTCCAAAATCAAACACAATTCTCAAAATTGATACATTTTCAAATTATCAAATTATTTATTAACCTGAAATGTTTTATCTCCAGACTTTAAATATCCTACTATTTGTTTTGCAGCAGCTATACCAGCGTTAATATTAGCTTCTGAAGTTTCTGCACCTTGTTTTTTTGGTGTTGAATAATAGCGATGTTCAAATGCTAACAAATCTGCATGACAAGCCGGAGCTATATCAGAAATATATTTAAAATCTTCGCGGGCAGCAAAAATACGTTTTAGTGAATCTTCGCAAACTACTTCTTTTCTTGCAGTGTCTACTAATGTTCCACCTTTTGGCATTTTGGATAACAAATCGAAATTTATTGAGTTTTTCGTTTTATCATTTGCCGGAATATGCAATGAAATATAATGACAAGTTGAATAAAGCTCTTCAACAGAACCAACAACTTTTACTCCGTCTTTTTCAATTTGTTCTTTTGCTACAAAAGGATCAAAAGCAAAAACATTCATTCCAAAACCTTTTGCAATTGTTGCTACACCCTTGCCAACATAGCCATATGCATGAATTCCGATATTTTTACCTTTAAGCTCTGTACCAGAAATTCCCTTATAATTTCCACGAGCCATAAATACCATCATACCAATTGCCAATTCAGCAACTGCATTTGAATTTTGCCCGGGTGTATTCATAACAACTACACCTTTTGCAGTTGCAGCAGCTAAGTCAACGTTATCATATCCTGCACCGGCACGAACAACAATTTTCAAATTCTTTCCAGCTTCAATTACTTCTTTTGTTGCTTTATCGCTTCTAACAATTAAAGCATCAACATCTGCAACAGCTTTTAATAAATCGTTGTTATCGGTATATTTTTCGAGTAATACAAATTCAAATCCTGCATCTTCTATTACTTTTCTTATTGCATCAACTGCAGCTTTTGCAAATGGTTTTTCGGTAGCAACTAATATTTTTGACATAATTTATTTTTTTATTGCCGCTAAAGCACAAAAGCACTAAAAACTCACAAAATATTTTTATTTTTTTAACTTTATGAACTTTAAGTATTTTAAGTACTTAAGGCACTTGTTTTTAATTCATTTTCTCAAATTCCTGCATACAATTTACCAATGCCTGTACAGATTCAATTGGTAAAGCATTATAAGTTGAAGCTCTAAAACCACCAACTAAACGGTGTCCTTTTAAACCAACCATTCCTTTACCTTTTGCAAATTCCATAAATGCATCACTCTTTTCTGCATATTGCTCAGCCATTACAAAACAAATATTCATTAATGAACGTGAATCTTTTTCAGCTGTTCCAACAAACATTTTGTTTCTGTCAATTTCATTATAAAGTAAGGTTGCTTTTGCAATATTCATTTCCTGAATTTTCTTAACTCCACCAATGCCTTTTAACCATTTTAAAGTTTCTTTTACAGTAAAAATTGGTAATACAGGAGGTGTGTTAAACATAGAACCTTCTTTTATATGTGTGCGATAATCCAACATAGTTGGTAATATTCTTGATACTTTTCCAAGTATATCTTCACGAACTATAACAACAGTTACACCTGCTGGTCCAATATTTTTTTGAGCACCACCATAAATAAGAGCATATTTACTTACATCAACAGGGCGACTTAAAAAATCTGAAGACATATCGGCAACCAAATTTACAGGACAATCATAATCTGTATGAATTTCTGTTCCGTATATTGTGTTATTTGTTGTGATATGGAAATAATCTACATCTTTAGGAATAGTATATCCTTTAGGAATATATGTAAAATTTTTATCAGCTGAGGATCCAAGAACTTGAACTTCGCCAAATAATTTCGCTTCTTTAATTGCTTTTTTAGCCCAAACACCTGTTTCTAAATAAGCTGACTTTTTCTCCATTAAATTAAATGGCACCATTGCAAACTGTGTACTTGCTCCACCGCCAAGGAAAAGAACTTTATAGCCAGCAGGAATATCGTATAATTCTGTAAATAAAGCAACAGCTTCGTCAAGAACTGCTTCAAAATCTTTTGTTCTATGAGAAATCTCAAGAATTGACATTCCAAGCCCATTAAAATCTAATATTGCTTTTGCAGTGTTTTCAATTGCTATTCTTGGAAGAATTGCTGGTCCGGCATTAAAATTATGTTTTTCCATGTTGATTAAGGATTTAGGAATTACGAATTAAGATTTATAAATTATTTTTTTGATTAAAATTTTAGGGTGCAATTTTGCAATTTCTTTTCAATTTACGAAGAAAATTGTCATGCTCTTTAATAGATTTAGAATTGTTTAATGACATATCTATTATGCCAGATAATCTGTAATAACCTCGTTTTTACATATTGGCAATACTTTTACAACATCTAGAGTATGGCAATACTCCACAATTTCGTCGCTTACAATTCCTCGTAAACGGTGACGATGTGCTGCTTTTTCGATATAAGTCATTACATCATTTTTGGCAACATTCCATAAATCTACTGAAGCATAAGTTGAATCACAAATAGTTGAAAATTTTCCTGACTCAATTAGTTTTGTAGCCATTGCGCCTGCACAAAGAGTATCTTCAATATTAAATTTCTTTTTCCAACCCGAACATAAAATTACAACATCTGAATTATCAGAAATTAAAAACTTTACAACTTCTGCCAAATTTATAAAGGCTCCAATTATTACATGTTTTGCGTCTTTTGCCATGTTTATTGCCTGAGTTCCATTGGTTGTGCTGTATGCAATTGTTTTTCCTTTTACTCTTTCTATAGTAAATAAGTTTGGTGAATTTCCAAAATCGGCAAAATCAAGTACAATTCCATCTCTTTCGGCAGCTAAAATAAAACCTGCATCTTTCATTTTTTTTGCATCTTCAACAGTACCAACAGGAATAATTTTATCGGCACCTGCTGCAAAAGCAGCACAAATTGAAGTTGTTGCCCTCATTATATCAATAACAACAACATTTGCTTCGGTATTGTGGTATAAATTATATAAAGCCGGAGTAAAACAGATTTCTATCTTTTTCATTTCATTAAAAAATAATTAATGCAAAGATATAAAAACAAAAAAGAGTTAAGAACAAGAATAAATTTAATCCAAAAATGATATTTACATTATTCTAATATTTGCATTTTGTTTAAATTACTATAATTTACCGAAAACTAATAATCACTTTTCATTTTGGATTAAAATTAAAAATATTTAGCTTTAAAAATTATTATTAGGATATTAATAATTACTATGAAACATTATTTAATAATATTTTTAGTTCTTTTCGGAATAACTTCGAATGTTAATTCACAAGAAATAGTTTTTAAAAAAGATAGTGTAAATAATACACTAAGCTATAGTAAAAAACTTTTATCATCAAATCAAAATAAAGATTCAGTAATAGCTAATTGGTTAGTAAATGAATTTAGCATTCCATTAAATGCAATTAAATTTAAAAATAACTCTATTGTTTTTTCTAATAACACTCCTATTTACACAAAAAAAATTGGGCCTAAATTAAAAGATGGAGTATTTTATTATAAGATAACTATTTCATTTGATAGTTTACGATATAATTTTGACGCTTCTAACTTGATAATTGTAAACAAAAATGATTCAACCACATTTGAAAAAATATCAACAACAACTGACAACACTAACACAATTAACACTAATTTAATTAGCTCACAGATAGTTGAAGAAATATCTTTATTATCTAAATCTTTTGAAGAAAGTATTAATAAAGCCCAAATTAAAGATAAAAATATTGAAACTGGATTTATAAGATTCAGCATTACTTATAATTACAATAGGCTTGTATCGCCATATGCAATGAATGAAAACACAGGTTTATCTAACTATATTAATGATTTAATGAATGGCTATGGATATTCAGCCAATATCATGTTTTTTAAACCTTCTAAATTAGGCTTTGGGGTTAATTTTATTCATTCATACTCCCATAATACCCAAAATTTTGTGCCTAATAATACCACTATGCCATCAGGTAAAATGGAAGATAAAATAACAACAAATATTATTGCAACATCTATTGGATATAGCGCTTTTAAAAAACAAAGTACCTTTAACTTAATTCCGTCAGCTTTTATTGGACTTTTGTTTTATCAAAATGATGGCTTCTTTCAACAGAAACTCTTAATTACTGGAAATACAGTAACAATTGGCACTTCAATCACAACTGATTTTAAAATTAAAATAAATTCAAAAAAAGATATTGGCTTAAGCCTCACGGCATCATTTATCTACGCAACACTCAATAAAATAAGAGTAAATGGCGCAATTGACAATAATTTATCTAATCTAAAATCTGATTTAAGTAGAGTAGAATTAAGTTTGGGAATTTGCCTTTATTAAAAACAAAAAAGAGGCTTACGCCTCTTTCCTTAATTTTTATAAATTGGTAATTTAACCACTTTTGCTTTAAGTAGCTTATCGCGTACTTCCAACCAAGGTCTGTGGCTCACATACATCTTATTGCAATTTTGTTTTTTTTTGTGGTCTTTGTGTCACAGACTACAAGGAGTAAATCAAAAAAAGGCCTGTGAGCCACAGACCATGGATTAGTGATAAAACAAAAAAGAGACTTACGCCTCTTTTCTTAATTTTTAGCCTTTTTTGGAGTTATTCTCCAACAAAGATTTATTTACATAACAATTTGCTTAGTATAAATACTTAAATCGGTAAATTGCACCTGTACAATATAAGTACCATGTACAATACCTGCTGTACTTATGTTTGCTGAATAAGAATTTATATTGTTTTGCGATGCAACAACAACACCTGTTGTGCTTGTTAACGTTAAGCTCTTTATCAGCTTACCTGATTCAACAATAACATTACCCGAATTTCCTAAATAAACATTTGTACTATCAGTTATGTTTATGTTTGGCATATTAGTACTAATTGTTGTTTGCCCATACAAAAATGGATAATTGGCAATTTTACAAAAAGCATATTTATCAATAGTCATTGTATTGGGGTTAATGGTTTTTAATATGTGAATCCATCCATAATAATTATTTGTTCCATCTAAAATCTTAATTCCTAAACGATAATCACCAGGAGAAACTGTCCACTCATCATCTCCAGACCACCAGTATAGTGTACTGCTTGTTAAGGAATCATCATGAGTTGGTGGAAAACTTGCATACTTACAATTACTATTTAAAGTCTTAAAATATGGTGATGTAAATGGATAATAATGAAAATAAAATTGAATATCAAGTAATCCATCCTGATTTATATCAATCTTTAGAGTATCTGAAGGAGTTGATAACACAACATCTGGTACATAATCATGAAAAATTACATTTGTGTCATTTAATGTTTGTAATGTTTGGGCTTTTAACGATAAGGACATTATTGTAATTATCGTTATTATTAAAAATTTTAGTTTCATATTTTTATTTTTTAAATTTATTAATATTTTACTGAGGACAAGGGTGTGTAATTAAATCCAACTCGCTACACAAAGGTACATCAAAATCGCCATTTAACTAATTTTTAACAAATAAAATTAAGTTATTACAAAATTATAATGCAATTTTAGTAAGTGTTTGTAAACTACAACTGAATATAGTTTATTACAAGTATTTGTGTTTAATAACTAATAAGTTAGTTATTGTAATACGTTATTATAACAATTTAATTAATGAGATTATACACACAACCAAGGTCTGTGTGTCACAGACCTGTTATTGCAACTTTGTTTTTATTTGTGGTCTGTGTGTCACAGACCATGGAGTAGAATATAAACAAAAAAGAGGCTTTCGCCTCTTTTCTTATTTTTTATAAATTGGTAGTTTAACCACTTTTGCTTTAAGCAGCTTATCACGCACTTTAACATAGATTTCTGAATCAACTTTTGAGAATTCAGTTTTTACATAACCCATACCAATTCCAATTTTCATCATTGGCGATTGTGTGCCAGATGTTACATGTCCGATTTTATTTCCTGCATCATCACAAATTTCATATTCGTGACGAGGAATACCACGGTCAATCATTTCAAAACCTACTAATTTTGTATGTGTACCATTTTTCTTATGTTCTAAGAAAATATCTTTATTAATAAAATTCTTAGCATCGGTGAACTTTGTTATCCAGCCTAATCCAGCCTGAATTGGTGAAGTTGTATCATCGATATCATTGCCATATAAACAGAAACCCATTTCTAAACGTAAGGTATCGCGTGCTGCTAAACCAATAGGTTTAATTCCAAATTCTTTTCCTGCTTCAAAAACAGCATCCCAAACTTTTTCAGCATCGGCATTTGCAAAATAAATTTCGCAACCACCTGCACCGGTATAACCTGTTGTTGAGAAAATAACATCTTTAACACCTGCAAAATCTAACTTTTTAAAAGTATAATACTCCATATCTGTAACGGTAGTATTTGTTAACTTTTGCATAGCTTTTAATGCAAGCGGTCCCTGAACCGCAAGTTGTGAAACCTCATCAGAAGCATTATATAACACAGCGCCCATATCATTCTGAGAATTTATCCAATTCCAGTCCTTTTCAATATTTGATGCATTAACAACTAGCAAATAAGTTTCTGAATTAACACGGTATACTAAAAGATCATCAACTATTCCACCTTTTCCGTTAGGAAAACAGGAATACTGAACTTTACCATCAACCAAGACTGATGCATCATTTGATGTAACTTTTTGAATTAAATCTAAAGCTTTTGGACCTTTAACCCAAAATTCGCCCATATGCGAAACATCAAAAACACCAATACTTGTTCTAACTGCAACATGTTCTTCTATATCACCCGTATATTTTAAAGGCATATAAAAACCAACAAAAGGAACCATTTTAGCTCCTAATTTTTCATGAATGTGTGAAAAAGCTGTACGTTTCATTATATAATTTTTTAGATTAACAAAAATAGATTTTTAAATATCGATAAATGGTGATAAAAAGCACATTTTATTTACTTAAGATTTTAAATTCAACTCTTCTGTTTTGCTTTTTACCTTCTTCAGTATCATTTGAGGCAACAGGTTGCGAGAATGCATATCCTTTATATTCCATACGATTTTCGGCGATACCTTTATTTACAAGAAACTGCACAACTGATTTTGCTCTGGCAGTTGATAGTCTGGTATTGGTTTCAAGTGAACTCTGATTATCGGTATGTCCTGATATTTCAATTCGTATATTAGGATTTTCAACAAGCAAATTATATAAATTAGTAAGCTCGGTAATAGACTCATCTTTTATTCTATCGCTTGCATAATCAAAAAACATATTTCTTAAAATAATTTTAGAATCAACCGAGAAATTTTCGAGTTTAACATCTAACGTTACTTCAGAAAATGCTGCAGAATCTGAAATATCAAAATTCTCTGAGTGGAATAAATAACCTTTTGACTTAACTGAAATTCCATAATTTATTCCTGATGGTAACGATATTAAATATTCACCTGTTGCTGAATTTGAATAAAATAATGCTACAAGTTCGTTTTTACTGTTATCAGTTATTTCTATTTCAGCTTCAATAGGTGCTTTAGTATAAGCATCTCTAATCTCGCCTTTAACAATAGTTACAGTAGCAATTCCCATTGGTGATTCTTCATCTTTAAAATCTACAAGATAAATATCTTTTTCTCCCATACCTTCTGGCCTTACTGATGAAAAATAACCATGTAATCCACTTCCAGACATTGTAAAATAGATATCATCATCGGGGGTATTTATTGGATATCCAATATTTTTTGGTTCAGTCCAGTTACCATCAGGTTGTAAAACAGAATAAAAGATATCATAACCTCCCATTGTTTTGTGACCCTTTGAAGAAAAATAAAGCGTTTTGTTATCTGGATGAATAAAAACACCCTCTTCATCATATTTAGTATTTATAACATCACTTAATTTTTTAACATCGCCCCATTTGCCTTTCTTGTCCTTTGTTGAGCTATAAATATCACGACCGGTGTTTTTATCTCTATCGCTAACAAAATATAAAGTATTGCCATCAGATGAAATACTAGCAGATGATTCTTTAAACTCAGAGTTTATTGGAGAAGGTAAAGGATGAGGCTCTATCCATTTATCGCCTTTTAGCTTACAAGTATAAATATCACCACCATTATCACCTTTGTAAATATAAAGCTCTTGTCCATCTGGAGATAACCCCACTGTAGCTTCATGGTTCTGAGAATTAATAGGAGCACCTATATTTTCCGGAGAAGACCAACCAGCGTCGGTTTTTCGACTAATATAAATATCTTCAAAATAAATTAAATCATTATCATCTCTTTGCCCACCTGTAGTGTTTGCTCTACGTGAGGTAAAAATCATTATTTTTTCATCAGCAGAGATAAGCGGGCAATAATCTGGAAATTGAGAATTTACTAAATTAATATTTTCGATCTTTCCTTTTTCAACTGTATTAATTAAAATAAATCCGTTTTTACATTCTTCAACTCTTTTGTTAACCTTAATTTCAATTTCAGATTTTAGGTTTTCGTTTTTATTTACATTTTTATAAATAATAAATTCTTCTATAGCTTCGTCGAATCGTAAAGAGTTTTGCAAGGCAAGTCCTAATTGAAAATGTATATCTTCTGCAACACTTTTATTAAGACTAAAGGCTTTTTGTAAAAAAGCATAAGCTTTATCTTTTTGAATAGAATTTATGTAACAAACACCTATTTTATAATTAAGCAAAGCATTTTCGGAATTAAAAGCATTTGCTTTAAGATAATGATCTAAAGCTAAACCGTAACAACATTTACGTTCAACAAAATAATCATTACCCTCTAAAATACTTTTAAGTGCAGTTTTTAGACCTTTAGAATCTTTAGAAAAGTTTTCCTTGGTAAATTCAACATTAGTTTGAGCAAATAAATTTGCAGAAAAAAAACAAATTGCAAGTAATAAGTATAATTGTTTTTTCATTACAATTAATTTTGAAGAACTTTAAACTCAACCCTTCGGTTTTGCTGACGTCCCTCTTCTTTATCGTTTGATGCAATTGGTTGCAAATATGCATATCCTTTAAACTCTAACCTTGATTGTACAATACCCTTAGTAATCAAATAATCGACAACGGCTTTTGCTCTGTTTTCGGATAATTTTTGATTTGTTTGCAAAGATCCCTGATTATCGGTATGTCCAGAAATTTCGATTTTAATATTTGGGAAATCGGTAAGCATTTTAACTAAACGATCAAGCTCAGGAAATGATTCTGAACGTAAAGTTGCTTTTGCATAGTCGAAGAAAATATTTTTAAGAATAACTTTTTGTCCAACTGCCATTTTATTTAATAAAATGTCTTTTGTTATTTCCTGGTAATTTGTTGCTGCAGGAATATCAAAATTTTCAGAATGGAAAAGGTACCCTGTAGATTTAACAGCAATACCATAATTTCTACCAGAAGGCAAAGAAATTAGATAACGACCTGTAGAACTATTTGATGAAGAAATTGAGATTACTTCATTTTTAACATTATCTACAATTTCAATCTGAGCTTCAATAGGATTTAATGTTAAAGCATCTTTAATAGTTCCTTTAAGTATTGTTAAGCGAGTTGTTTTAATTTCAACCTGCTCGGCAATTATGCTTTCGGCAACAGGCTCAACATTTGCTAATAAATTATCTTCGTTCTGCAAAACAGGAGTTTTTTCTGGTCCTCTGAAAGTAATCATATAAATATCATAATCACCCTGGCCATCATCCCTTGAAGAACTATAATATCCATGTTTACCACTTGCATTCATAATAAAGAATAAATCATCATCTGGAGTATTAACAGGATAACCTAAATTTTCTGGATTAGACCATATTCCATCATCACCTAAAGTTGTTTTAAAAATATCAAAACCACCCATTGTGTTATGTCCTCTTGAACTAAAATAAAGAGTACGACCATCAGGATGCATAAAAACTCCTTCTTCGTCATATTCGGTATTTATATTACTTCCCATATTTTTTGGTTCAGCCCATCTTTCTTTTTCAGCATCCCAATGTGTTTCCCAAAGATCATGTGCACCAAAACCATCCGGGCGATCGCTAATAAAATACATAGTTCTACCATCAAAAGAAAAAGATGCTGAAGTTTCATGATAATCTGTATTAATAAACTTTTTTAATGTTGCATCACTGGGTGATGTCCATTCAGACCCTTCAAGACTAGAAACAAAAATATCACCGTTATTTGTCTTACCGTTAAATGTAAATAATTGTTGCCCATCTGGCGACAGTCCAACAGTTGCGTCATTATTATTAGTATTTAATGGCTTACCAACATTCTTCGCTTTCCCCCATGAGTTTCCATCATTATAAGAGATATAAATATCTTCAAAAAATAAATTATCTTCAGGATCGCGACCTCCACCATAAGTGTCTTCTCTTCGTGAAGTAAACATCATCATTGATTCATCAGCAGAAATTAGAGGACTATATTCAGGATACATTGTATTAATACTTAACCCTACATTATCAATAAAAACACGAATAGGATTTTTAACCAACTCTTTTCCAACATTACATTCTACAACTCTTTTATCTATTTCTTTTCTTTTTTCTTGAAGATCAGAAGGAGCAAGTGAATTTTTATACTTAGTATAAAGTTCTATTGCTTTATCAAATTCAGTGTTAAGATGATAACCAGATGCAAGTACCCACATAATATCTGGTGCTACATTTGGGTTTACGCTATAAGCTTTTTTGAAATAATCAATACACCTAACACGCTGTATTGAGCGTAAATAACAAATACCAATTTTGTAATTTAATACTGCGTTATTAGGTAATTTTTGTACTATTGGCAAATAAAAATCCAATGCTCGTCTTAATCCTCCTCTACCTAGCGCATAGAATTCTTCTGCTTGTTTTAAGTTTTCTTTTGCAACTTTATAATCATCTTTATTAGCAAAATCTTCTTTGCTTATCTGAACTTCTATGTCCTGACCTTTTAAAACACTTGCAAATGCTATAAAAACAACTGTCAATATTATTCCAATTTTTCTCATAATTCTTACCGTATTAATTACATTCTGAAATAAAAACAGAAGCAGCTTTAATTCCAAGTTCATCTGCTTTCTTCCAATCTGCACAAGCTTCTTTTAACATTTTAAGTTCTTCTTTGGCAATACCCCTGTTTAAATAGGCATATCCATAGTTTGCATCCTTTTGAATAAGTTTATCAAAATCTTCTATTGCTCCCTTATAATCTTTCATTTTAATTTTTGTTGAACCTAGATTATTGTAAGCTGCCAGATAATCATCTTTCAACATTATAACTTTATTAAAATCTTCCATAGCACCTTTAAAATCTTTCTTTTCGAATTTTGCACTACCACGATTATTGTATGCTAAAACATAATCAGATTTGATTTTTATTGCCTGTGAATAAGCATCAATAGCTTCATCAAATTTATCTTTTTTACGAAGTACGCTTCCAAGATTATTGTATGCAAAATCCAGATTAGGATCAATCATTAAAGCTTTTCGATAATCGCTAATCGACTCATCAAATTTTTCGAGTTTTCTAAAGGCACTTCCCCTATCATTGTATGCTAAAGCATATCTTGAATCAATTTGAATTGCACCGGTATAATCGTCGACAGCACCTTGAAAATCATCAGTTAAAAACTTAATCATACCTCTATAATAAAATGCCTTAGCATCTTTTAGTCCTTTATCTATTGCAAGTGTATAATCTGCAATGGCACCTTGATTATCTTTAAGTTGATGCTTTGCTCTTGCTCTTGAATAAAATGCAGTTATCATTGTTGAATCATATTTTAAAGTTGCATCAAAGTCAGAAATTGCATCTTGTAACATCTTCATTTCAACTTTTACGCTACCACGATTAAAATATGCTTTTGCAAAATCAATTTTATAGCCAATTGCTTGAGTAAAATTATTTACAGCATCTTGATAAAGTTTATTTTTATAATTCTCGATACCCATATTATATGCCATTTCAGCTTCCTGATTTTCGGCAACAATTAATGTAGTATCGCCCTTAACTTGTGCATTTATACTAAAGTCAAAACAGCAAAACAATAAAATAAAGAGAAATAAATTTTTCATACACGCATTTTTTAATTCAGTTTACGAATAATGCGTGCAATTTAAGTAATAAAAAAATAAATTAAAAATAGAAAAAAGTATAAATCAAAATTTCACACAGCGATTTATTCGTCTGTTATTACGCATCTTAACTCAACAGGTTAATTAAAACTTTATTTAAAGGATACCACGAAAGCATATTAATAACTTCAGATATGTGCACTCGTTTATTCTCTTTGTATGCAACTACCCATGCATCAGCGGTTCCGCAATTTATTTTTTCTTGTTTTGCTGTAGAATATTTATTAAAGTCGCCAATTAAATATTTGTACAACCCGTCATGAGTTTCTTTTAAAATATCCTTTTTACCTGGATAACGTTGACGTAATTCGCTATAAGGAATTTCGCGTCTACAAGCACCAACCTGAACTTTAAAAGAAACATTTGAAGCAGTTACAATATTTTCAACTTTTGTTTCAGCTTTAATTTCCTTATTTACAGCTACATTCACTTTAATGTCTTTTGCAGTATCATTATTCACTACTTGCTCTGTGTTAGTTTCCTTAACAACAACATTGCTAACATTAGGTTCTGTTTTTATTTGTTTTTCAATTTTTACTGAATCTGTTTTATCCACATTCACAAATAAATTTGAAGGTTCGCCATTATCAACTGGCACACGATAATTTTCAGGATTATCAGTTGAATCAGATTTATTGACTATTGCAACAGGATCTTGAATCATTTCAAAAGAATAAATATCTATTGATCCTATACTTTCTTTTCGAACAGCAGAAAAATATCCATGTTCATTTCCTTTCTCACCAAAAACCTGACAATACATTTCATTATCTGGTGTATTTAATGGGTAACCTAAATTTTCAGGTTTCGACCATTTACCATCAGTTAAAGTTGTTCGGTACATATCAAAGCCACCCATAGAATTGTGACCTGTTGAAGAAAAGTATAATGTTTTGCCGTCTTTAGACAAAGAAACACCTTCTTCGTCGTATGTAGTATTTACATCATTTCCAATATTTTCTGGTTCGCTCCAATCACCTTTATCATTTAAATGCGAAACAAAAATATCTCTCATTCCAATTGATTTATCGGGGCGATCGCTAACAACGTATAAAGTTTTTCCATCATCTGAAATACAAGCAGAAGATTCCTGCGATGAAGTATTTATCTTACCTAATGATTTTGGTGCCGACCAAGCATTATTTTCATAAGTATATTCAAATAAATCGCCACCATTAATAACACCTCTGTATATAAATAACAACTTACCATCAAAAGATAATCCTACGCTAGCATCATGGGACACAGTATTTACATTTCCATTTATTTTTTTGGGTGCGGTCCAGTTGCTACCATCTTTTGTAGATTGATAAACATCCTCATATAATTCCAGTTCATTTGGATCAATTTCATCGCCTGTACTTCCTTCGCGACGAGAAGTAAAAATCATAAGTTTTTCATCGGCAGTAACTAATGGTGACCCATCTCTATATTTAGAATTTACAACTCCTACATTTTCAATTTTTACTTTAAGTGGTGTTAATACTAATATTTTGCCATTTTCACATTCATTAATTTTCTTATTAATTTGTTTAGAAATTTCTACTTTATCTGAACCATTATATTCACTTTCAAATTTCTTATAATGTTGAATTGCATCATCAAACATAAGGCTATAATGATACCCTTGAGCAATTGCATATTCAATTTTAGAGTCAATTGCTGGTTTTAAACTTTGAGCTTTTATAAAATAATTTAACGATAAAGCTTTATCAGTTGAATTTAAATAACAAATTCCCATTTTAAAATTTAAAATAGAATTATTAGGGTTAAAGGTATTGGCTTTTAAATAGAATTCGAGTGCTTGTGAGTATAACCATTTTTTTTGTTTAGCAAATAAATCATCACCTTTCTTTAAATTTGCTTGAGCTTCGTTAAATCCTATTTCATCTGTAAAATTCTTTTTCTTAAACTCAATATCTTGTGCAAAAGCACTTACAGTAACTATAAGATTTGTTACTAACAATAGTAAAATATATTTAATTCCAAAAATATTTAATCTTTTTAATAAAAAATCAACTTGTATAAATTTAACATTATACAAATTTACAGTTTTAAAATAATATAAATAGTTCATCATTATTTAGTTTTAACTATACTAAAGTAACAATGTGATAAATTTATTAAATACATATTCTTTTAAAGTTATTAACTAGTATTTGTTAAATATTTAAGCCCGATATTAATTGATATTCTGAGCTTTATAACATTATTATATAATTAATTTAAAAGAGTGATTTTAATTAACTTAATAATATACAATAAAGAATAATGAGAATTAAAATAAAAATTATTAATTTGTTATGAAGATTAATTATTAAAAAAAAATTAAATCGAATTCTTGAAAGACAATTAACAATGTTCAAAACGAGTATTTTACCCTTTTTTAAACAGGTATTTTTACGCACTGCTAATCAGTGCATTAATTAAAATATTTTTTGTATTATTACATAAATTTATTTGAAAAAATTTCTCTAAAATAAAAGATTAAAAAAAATATTTTATTTTATTAACTTTTCAATAATATAACCGTATAAATAGATTATTGAAATATTTAACAAACTTATGGCCAATAAACTGCTAGTCAGTATTTTACTTTACTATTTTGTGCTTTGTCATTTTAATTTCTTTTCTGAAAGTTTAATGGCCCAAAATACTTCCCAAAATAAAAACAAGCTTCAAAAGCTTGCCAGCGAATATTTTAACAACGAAGAATTTAATAAAGCATTACCATTGTTGTTAACGCTTGACACCTTAATTCCAGACAACTTTGAAATAAAATATGATATTGGAGCATGTTATTTAAACACCAAATACGAAAAAACAAAAGGGATTCCTTATCTTGAATTTGCACTTGAAAAAGGGGCAAATCTTTTGCCTAATGTTGTTTTTTATAATTTAGGAACTCTTTATCACATGAATTATCAATTTGACGAAGCAATTACTCAGTTTAAAAGATTTCTTGAAATTGCAGAAAAAGATAATTATTTGATAGCAAGCGCAAATAGAATGATTGCTGTATGTAAAAACGCAAAAGAAATTCTTGAAAACCCATTATTAACAGAAATTATAAATATAGGGGAACCTGTTAATTCTGAAAACAGTGAAATAAATCCACTTATCTCTGCTGATGAAGGAGTAATTTATTTTACCAGATCATTTTCTAAATCTTTTGGCGAATTAGATATTGAATTCTTAAAGAAAATATATTACTCAGAATTAAAAAACAAAAAATGGCAAGAGCCAGCAGAAATTCAAATAGAAAACCCTATAGCAGGCATGCAGGTTTCTTTAGCAGGCACTTCACCTGATGGCCAATATTTATTTTTTTCAATTGGTGATGATATTTCCTCTGACCTATATTTTTGTAGAATTATTGATGGCAAATGTAAATCATTAACAAAATTACCCGAAATAATAAATTCTCCATTTTGGGAAGGAAAAGTAAGTATTACTCCAGATGGCAATTCGTTATATTTTTCGAGCAACAGACCCGGTGGCTATGGCGGAAAAGACATTTATAAAGTAACAAAAGACACCCTTGAAAACTGGATACATTTAATAAATTTAGGGCCATTGGTAAACTCAGAATTTGACGAAGATGCCCCATTCATTCATCCTAATACCAAAACCCTATATTTTAGTTCAAACGGGCATAATAACATTGGTGGTTATGATGTATTTAGCAGTACTTTAATTGACTCATTAAATAACTGGACAGAACCATTAAATCTTGGTTATCCTATTAACACAACCAGTGACGATATAGGATTTGTAATTTCGGCTGATGGAAATAATGCATATTTAGCTTCTTCGCAAAATAATTCTAATGGAAAATACGATATATACAAAGCGGTGCTTCATAAAACCATTCCACTTACACTTATTAAAGGAATTATAAAGGGTGGCGAATCACCAATACCAATAAATGCTAGAATTAAAATAATTGATCACGAAACTAAAGAAAGATTAAAATACATTTATAATCCGAGCCCAAAAACAGGAAAATATCTTTTAATTTTTCCACCAAATAAAAACTATGATATGCTAATTGAAGCTGGTGGATATTATCCACAGCTAGTCAATATATTTGTTCCGAATCAAACTTATTTTTATGAATTGTTTCAAGAAATATATTTAAAAAAGATAAAAGTAAATGATTCTGATAGTATAATTGGCCAAGAGATTACTATTACAAATACATTTTATGATATATATAAAACCAAAGCAGGAGATAGCCTCTTAATTGAGAGTGAATCAAATCGAATTCATAAATTTGATGATTTATTAAAAGTTGTTGAAGATATTATTAATTCTACAGACAGTTTGGGTCTAAAAAAACTCGACAGTCTATCAGCTAGTATCAACGATTCAGAAAATCAAATTAAAAATAAAAACAATAAAGATTATAATAAGCTTTTAAACTTAATTGAAAACTCCATAGAAAGCACAGACTCCATTTCTCTTTTATTATTAGATGCTAATACTGCCTATAACGATGTAACAAATTGCACTTACTTTTTTGGACTGAATAAATCTGATTCCACATTAAATAGAGTTATTGTTGATAATGACACATTATACACTCTACCAAATGTAAACACAATTAAGACAAAAGTAAAAAACACTATAATAGATGAACATGAAACCCATATTGATTTTAAATTAACTCCTAACGATTTAAAAAAATACATTTACGCAAATTACGTTTATTTTGAAACTGGCAAATCAGATATAACTGAGAATTACAATAAAATTATTAATGGAATTATAGAACTATTAATTTTTAATCAAAACTTAGGAATAGAGATTCATGGTTATGCAGATCCCGAAGGAAGTATAGAATCAAATTTTGAACTTTCTAAGTCCCGTGCCTTTAATGTAATGGAGTATATTGTATCAAGGCAAATTGACCCGAGCAGAATAATAATGTCTGCGCATGGAGAAACAGGTAAAGATATTGTTATAGATAATTCTAAAATGCAGCATTTAAGAAGAGTTGAAATAATAGTTTTCGAAGTTCAAACTCTTCCAAAAAACAACTAAATGAAGCAAATATATACATATTATTTAAAAATAAAATATCTGTATGTTATTGCTATATTGCTAATAACTGGAATGACTGTACAATCTCAACAATATACAGAATACGAACTTAAAGCCGCATATCTTTTTAATTTCGGCAAATTTGTACAATGGCCAGAAGAAACTTTTAAAAAATCTACAGATCCTTTTATTATTGGGATATATGGGAACGACCCTTTTGGTAACATACTACAACAGACTATTCAGAATAAAACACTTCAAGACAGACAAATTATTATTATAAATATTACAAATATTGAAGATGCATCTTTGTGTCAGATTTTGTTTATATGCAAAACAAATAAATTTTATTTAAACAAAATTTTACAATACATAGGTAATAAACCAATATTAACAGTTGGCGATAATATTGAAGACTTTTGCGAAAGCGGTGGAATTATTAATTTTACTGTACAGCATTCTCAAAAAAGGTTTGAAATTAACAACAAGGCTTCTGCAAGGCTTCGATTATTGATTAGCTCTAAACTTTTAACATTATCAAGAATAGTTACTGATGATGAGATTAAATTTTAACAACATATCGATAAAATATAAAGTTATTATTGTTATTTTAGCCGTAACTCTAATGGCTCAAGTAATTGCTGCTTATTTTTATGTCAGGTATGATAAAATTGAATTTACACAAAAGAATCTTAAGAATCTTGAAATTAATGCCCAAATAATTTCTAATAACTCAACAGCGGCAATTTTATTTAATGACACTTCAGAAGCATTAAAAATTCTTATCTCACTTAAAGCAGAAAAAAACATTAAATCGGCCTATGTATTTAATCTTCATAAAAGTATAGTTGCATTTTACACTAATGAAAGTAATGTTGAAGATCTAAAAAAACATGAATTTAAAAATAAAATTTCTACAGATATAACTGATAAAGAAATATCCATTTATAGAGCTATTTATGATGACTCCGAAAAAAATTCAATAATAGGATTTATTTATCTTGAACGTGATCTAACCGACTATGACATTCGATTTTCAAAATTTTTAATTGTTTTAATTATTATCACTTTAGCATCGCTACTTTTCGCATTACTAATATCAACTCAAATACAAAAAATTATTTCTAAACCAATAAAAAGTTTATCTTATAGCGTAAAGGACATTACAGCGAATAGCGACTTTTCTGTTCGAATACAGAAAAAAGGCGATGATGAAATAGGTGAATTAATTGGTGGTTTTAATGAAATGTTATCAAAAATTGAAGAACAAAATGAAGCGCTAACATTTACCAAAGAACAAGCTGTAAGTTCTGCTAAAATAAAAGAAGTTTTTTTAGCAAACATGAGTCACGAAATTCGTACACCAATGAATGCTATAGTTGGTATGACAAATCTTGTTCTAGGAACAACAGTTAATGAAGAACAAAGTGATTATTTACGACATATAAAAACTTCTGCTGATAATTTACTTGTTATTATTAATGACATTCTGGACTTCTCGAAAATTGAAGCAGGAAAAATTGAATTCGAAAACATCCGTTTTAATATAAATGACACATTAGAAAATTTACGCAAAACTTTTGAATTTAAATTAAAAGGGCATTCTCTTGATTTTATTATTGAAAAAGACATTTTTGTTCCTAACTATTTTATTGGTGATCATGTTCGATTAAATCAGGTTCTACTTAATTTAGTGGGGAATGCTGTAAAATTTACTGAAAAAGGCAGCATTTCAATTTTAATTAAAAACCAAAGCGAAACAGCCGATATTATTGAACTATTATTTTGCGTAAAAGATACAGGAATAGGAATACCAAAAGATAAGTTAGGTTTTATATTTCATAGTTTTAGTCAGGCAGCAAGCGATACAACCAGAAAATACGGAGGCACCGGTTTAGGTTTAACAATTTGCAAACAGCTTATTGAATTACAAAGCGGAAAAATTTGGGTTGAGAGCGAACACGGTAAAGGAAGTTCATTTTATTTTACAATAAAATATAAAAAAACTTCTGCGCCAAGTTTATTAGAATTACAAAAACTATCTATTCAAAATGTAGAATCAGTAACAAAAGAAATACTTGAAAACTCAAGAATTTTAATAGTTGAGGACAACCAGTTAAATCTTTTACTAGCAAAAACAATACTTAGAAAACAAAATTTTAAAAAAGTAGATTCAGCAGAAAATGGACAGGCAGCAATTGAAATGATAGAGAAGTCTGACTATGATGTGATTTTAATGGATCTTCATATGCCTATTATGGATGGTTATGAAGCAACGTTATTTATCCGAGGAAACTTAAATGAGAAGAAGCGACATATACCAATTATTGCATTAACAGCTGCTGCTATTAAAGGCGAAAAAGAAAAATGTTTCGAAATTGGAATGAACGACTATATTTCAAAACCATTTAAACCTGAAGAACTTTTTTCAAAAATCATAAAATTTCTTCAACAAAAAGAGTAAGATAATTGCCTACAGCATACTTTCAAAAACAAACTTTATTTTTCATTATCAGAAAAACATATTAATTTAGCATTTAAAATACTGTAAACTAAAAAAATGAAACTAGAAATTGATTTATCTTATTTGGAAAGCATGGCTGCAGGTGACAATGATCTTATTAAAGAGATGATTGAAATTTTTAAAGAACAAGTTCCAGAGTTTATTAAGGAGATGAGAGAAGCCTTAACAAATAACGATTCAAAAGCCTTATCGTCAGTTGCTCATAAAGCAAAATCATCTGTAGCTATTATGGGAATTACATCACTTTCAGAAGAGTTAAAAATCTTTGAAAGTATTACTTCAAATAACGAACGAACAGAAGAATACTTAACATTTGTAAACAGCTTTATATCTAACACTAACGAAGCAATAAAGTTGCTTGATAATATATCAGCAAAACTTTAAGGTTAATTGAAATAAATTATGTTTAAGATTTTTTCTAAATATTATTTTATTCTTATTTTAACGATGAGTACAATAGCATGTTCCTTATTTACTGCTAACTCTGAAGATATAGAAGAAATTAACGGCTTAACATATTTAAAAGGCACTAAAAAATTATTTACCGGTGAAGTCCTTGACTCATATGATAACGGAAAAAACAGTATACAATGGAATTATAAAAATGGCAAGAAAGAAGGAAATTCTAAAGCATGGTATGAAAATGGTCAGATAGAATATGAAGGCCATTACATTGATGGTTTAAAAGATGGTGAATTTAAAGGTTACTTTATTAATGGAAAAGTTGGAGCAATAAGAAATTATAATCACGGACTTGAAGATGGCAAGTGGAAAATTTGGCATGAAAACGGAAATATAAAAGAATCTGGTCATTTCAGCAATGGGCTAAAAGACAGCATATGGAACTGGCATTATGAAAATGGACAAAAGTGGATAGAAATTACATTTGTTAATGGTAAGGAACATGGTTTATGGAAAGCTTGGTACGAAACAGGTAAAATACGCGAAGAAATAAATTACCAACATGGGAAAAAAGAAGGACTATGGCAAGAATGGAATAATGATGGCCAAATAATTTCTAAAGGTTTATATTCACAAAATCGCGAAAACGGAAATTGGTATGGTTGGTATGATAATAACAAACCTCGTTTTGAAAAATTATATAAAAACGGCGATATTATTTATAGCCGTGAATGGGATGAAAATGGAAATCCTATAAAACAGGAACAATAGACGCCTGAAAATAATATTTACTAAATTTATTTAAAAATGAAAAACGCCTATCTCTTTTTCTCGTTGATATTTATGATCTTGTGTTTCAATAACAATATATTTTCTCAATGCCCAGGATGTGCATTAAACACTTCTTGTACTATTTCTCCAGCATATCCAACAACATGCCCACAAGACACATTACCTAGCGGAATAGCTGGCCAAGCTTATAGTCAGGATATAACATTTTACATTCCTGAAACTTTCGAAGTAACTTCACCCATAACTCAAAATGTACATTTAGATGAATTAGTCATTTCAAATGTTACTGGCCTGCCCAACGGTTTAAACTGGCAAACAAATAGCACAAATAATAAATTTTACCCTTCTGCAGGGAACGAACATGGATGTGCAAAAGTATGCGGCACACCTCAGTTTCCTGGAATTTTTAATGTAACTATCTTTTTTCAAGTAACTGTAACACCTCAAACAATAGGTGGGGTAACTACTCAAAACGAATCAACAACAATGTTACTTATTATTAATCCTAACCAAACTGGTAATTCTGCATTTATTATTTCAAATTCGCAAGGTTGCGCTCCACATAGTTCAGGCTTTAGTTCAATAATAACTAGTAGTGGAAATCCATTATATACATATTCTTGGGATTTTGGAAATGGGAACAATAGTTCTTTAGAAAACCCACCTGTTCAGAATTATTCTACAGCTGGCACATTCATTGTTTCTCAAACAACAAATATATCTGCATACAAATTAACAAATGTCACATTTAATGTTGGGTCAAACACAAACTGGTGCGGCGATGTTGATGAACCAAATCTTTTTGGATGTACCGGCTCACCTGATTTTATATTCGAATTACGTGATAATAGTTCTTCAATAGTTTATACTTCCTCTGAAATTTCAAATTCAATGACCGGAACATGGAGTAATTTGAGCTCGTTGTTACAAAGTGGGCCTTATTCAATTCAATTTTGGGATGTTGATGCCGTTTCGCAAAATGACAACCTTGGCATTTTTACTTTTACACCTAATGCAACCGGTACTTTTAATTTTAGCGGCGGTGGTGTAAGTGGAACATATACCATTGGCACACAAATCATAAATTCAATATCTGATACCGATTCAATTATTGTATATCCATTACCTCCTGTCTTATCAATTAACATATCACCAAACGATACTGTATGTTCAGATATACCAATAACATTAACAGTTCCGGGAGGATATATTTATCAATGGTATAAGGATACAACAATGTTATATAATGCTGTAGATTCTTTTATAATTGTAGATAATGTTTCAGGAAATTATTGGGTAAATGTTACAAATCAATTTGATTGCTCATCTTCATCGCAACAAATTAACATTAACTTTATTGAAATTCCACCCAAACCAAATTTCTGGTTTACGGGAAATACAATGAACAATGCACTTACCGGAGTTTCGTTTCAATGGTACGAGAATGGCATATTAATACCCGGTGCAACAAATAACACTTATACAGCAACTACAAGTAATTTCTATTCATTAGTTGCAACAAATCCTTTTGGTTGTTCTACTACTTCGGATACTATTTTTGTTACTGTTTCTGACATAAATGAATTTGCTGTTTTAAATAATTTCTCAATATACCCAAACCCAAATAATGGTGAGTTTTCAGTTTCTTTCGATTTAATAGAATCAACAGAAGTAAATATTACCATTACAGATTTAATAGGGAAAATAGTTTATCAGAAAAACGAAGCAGAATGTTATGGAAAAATAAATAATGCCATAAATCTCTCCGATTTAAATAAGGGAATGTATATAATTAATTTACAAACCGGCAAACAACAGGTGAATAAACGATTTGTAATTCAATAAAAACAAAAAGCCGTTTTGAAATTAATCCAAAACGGCTTTTTTATTAAAAAAATATTTACTTTACTCCCATCAATTCAACATCGAACACTAGATTTGATTTTGGAGGTATTGCTCCAGGATAACCTTGTTCGCCATATGCCAACTGATATGGAATTAATAATCTGAGCTTATCACCTACTTTCATTAATGCAATACCTTCGTCCCAACCTTTAATAACCATACCTTTTCCTATTTCAAAATCGAGTGGTTGTCCACGTTGCACTGAAGAATCGAAAATATCACCATTTTCAAAATAACCAGTATAATGAACAGAAACTGTTTTACCAACTTCAGCTTTTACAGCATCTTTTTTTCCTTCACTAACAACTATATATTTTAATCCTGAAGCTGTTGTTAAAGTTTCTTTACCTTTTGTTTCAAAAACTGGCGGCTTTACTTCAGGAGTAAAATCAATTAATTCAACATCAAAAATTAAATTTGCTTTAGCAGGAATAACAGGTGAACGGCCTGCTTCGCCATAAGCTAACTGATAAGGAATTATCAAACGAGCTTTATCTCCTACTTTAATAATTGAAAGACCTTCGTCCCATCCTTTAATTACCATACCTTTTCCAACTTGAAAACTAATTGGTTCACCACGTTTTATCGAAGAATCGAATATTTTCCCATCTTCTAAATATCCAGTATAATGAACTTTAACCGTTGATCCCTTTGGTGGTCTCTGATTGCTTTTATTTGTTTCTGAAACAATAATTACTTGCAAGCCTGATGGAGTTTTTAATGTATCCTTACCGGCTGTGTTAAATGGCTCAATTTTAATTTCTTGCATAATTTTCATAAGTTTTACTGTAAATTTCAAAGTTGAATTTGCTGGTATAGAACCAGTACTTTGTGCTCCATAGCCTAAATCTGGAGGAATAATAAAAGTTGCAGAATCGCCTTCGTTTAATAAAGCAATACCTTCGTCCCAACCTTTAATAACCTGACCCTGCCCTAATGGAAAAGTATATGGCTGACCACGTTTATATGACGTATCAAAAATCGTATCGTTCATTAATTTTCCTACATAATGCACAGATACTTTATCGCCTGATTTTGCCTGGACACCTTTACCTTTTTGGTGTATAATGTACTTTAGCCCAGAAGCAGTTGTCTTAAAATCCTTAGTCTGGCTCATTGTCTGAAATGTTATAACAGTTAATACCAAGGCTGTTAATCCTAAAATTTTAGTTCTCATATTATTCAATGTTTATTAGTTCTATTTCAAATATTAAAGTTGAAAATGGTTGAATCATTTTAAATTCCTGATCGCCATAAGCAATATTAGATGGAATAATTAAAGTTGCTTTACCTCCTTTTTTCATCTTGCAAATACCTTCTTCCATTCCTGGGATAACTTGATTTGTGCCAATCACAAACTCAAAAACTTCGCCACGTTTTAAAGACGAATCAAAAATTTCGCCGCTAATAAAGGAACCAGTATAATGAATTTTTACTTTTTGCCCTGATTTTGGAGAACTACCTTTTCCTGCTTTTTCTTCAATATAATAAAGTCCAGTACTTGTTGGTTCTATAGTAATATTAGCATTTTCAAGATATAATTTTAAAATTTTCTGTTCCTGCTCTGCGGTCATAACATCTGCCGCTTTTTTCTCTTCAATATATTTATCGTAACTAAAAATTTCGACTAACTTGATATTAAAAATAAGTTTATTTCCTTTTTTAATAAACTCTGGAACTTCTGAATTTTTTGTTTCCAAAAAGAATCTTTCAGCATCAACTATAAATTGAGCACTATCACCTTCGCGCATCATTGCAAAAGCATCATCAATAGTTCCTCCATTTTTTGATGTAGTTTTCATTATCATTCTAAAAGACTGGCCATTATATTCTTTTGTGTCAAAAAGCACTGAATCATTTTCAGTTGTATATTTCATTCTTAATACAAGAATATCGCCAACTACAGGTTTTCTATTTTGTTCGTTTTTTGTAAAAAATTTATACTTCATTCCTGAAGCATCAGTAATGTAATTATCTGAATTACACGAGCCTAACAATACTAAAAAAACTAATAAATAAAAAATATTTTTCATGGATTTTTATAAATAGCGAACAAAGATAAATTTAAAAATGAAATTGAGAATATAGCTTATTGGAGGTTTAACTATTTTTAAATAAAAAAGCTGCCTTTTCGAGGCAGCTTCTTAATATTTTTTATTTTGTTATTATTTTGCGTAAGCAACAGCTCTTGTTTCGCGAATAACAGTAATTCTTATTTGTCCAGGATAAGTAAGCTCATCCTGAATTCTACGAGCTAAATCGTATGATAATGTTTCGGCATCTTTATCGTTAATTTTTTCACTGCCAACAATTACTCTAAGTTCACGACCAGCCTGAATTGCATATGTTTTAAGAACACCTGGATATGAAAGAGCCAGGTTTTCTAAATCTTTTAAACGTTTTACATAAGATTCGGCAACTTCACGTCGTGCGCCAGGGCGAGCTCCGCTAATTGCATCGCAAACCTGAACAATTGGTGAAAGCAAACTTGTCATTTCCATTTCATCATGGTGAGAACCAATTGCATTACAAATTTCTGCTTTTTCTTTACAACGTTCAGCAATACTTGCTCCAAGTAAAGCATGAGGTAATTCAGGATTTTCGTCAGAAACTTTTCCAATATCATGAAGTAAACCTGCACGTTTTGCGGTTACTGGATTTAATCCTAATTCAGATGCCATTATAGCACAAAGGTTAGCACATTCACGTGAATGATGCAATAGATTTTGTCCGTATGATGAACGGTATTTCATTTTTCCAACCAAGCGAATTAGTTCAGGATGAAGACCATGAATACCTAAATCGATAGTTGTACGCTTACCTGTTTCAACCATTTCTTCCTCAACTTGTTTGCGAACTTTTTCAACAACTTCTTCGATTCTTGCAGGGTGAATTCTACCGTCAGTAATTAACTGATGTAAAGCTAAACGGGCAATTTCTCTGCGAACTGGATCAAAGGCAGAAAGTACAATTGCTTCAGGAGTATCGTCAACGATAATTTCGACACCTGTTGCGGCTTCTAAAGCTCTGATATTACGACCTTCGCGACCAATAATACGTCCCTTAATCTCATCATTCTCAATATGAAAAACCGTAACAGAATTCTCTACAGCAGCTTCTGAAGCAACACGTTGAATAGTCTGAATTACAATTCTTTTAGCTTCTTTAGATGCAGTCATCTTTGCTTCTTCCATAGCTACATTTACATAAGCCATAGCAGAAGTTTTTGCTTCATCTTTTAAAGATTCAATCAATTGAGATTTTGCTTCCTCGGCAGAAAGCCCGCTAATAGTCTCTAATTTCTCTAAATGTTCATTTCTCTGACGTTCAAGCTCTTCTCTTTTCTTTTCAACCTTTTCAGTTTGTAGTTTAAGGTTATTCTGAAGTGTTTCAACTTCTTTACGATTTCTTTGTACTTCTTCTAATTTCTGAGATAATGATGCTTCTTTTTGAATTACCCTTTGCTCGGCTTGAAGTACTTTTGATCCTTTTTCGTTTACAAATTTTTCGTGATCGGATTTTAACTGAAGAAATTTTTCTTTTGCTAAAAGTTCTTTTTGTTTCCTAATAACTTCACCTTCTGACTCTGCTTCTTTAATAGCTCTTTGCGATTTAGTTGCAAGTGCCTTATCCCAAACAAAATACGAAATAATACCACCGGCTGCTAAAGCTATAATTCCAACTACAATTGTTGTTACCATATTATATATTTAAAAAAAATTAATAAAAAAACCCGTACTGCCTTCTTTATCATTTTAGAAAACCCAATATCACATGGGCGGGGCTAACCGTTTGCTTCTGGTTTCCACTGTTCCAAAAGGAATCCTGCGAACAGGATGCGGCCTACCATAGACATCGCGAGAATCACCCCTAGTTTGATTCTGTTGATTTTTAAAACGAATAAAGAATTACGTACGGGCTGTATCGTTTTATGTTAAAGAACGTTCTGCTCTTTTTGCAGGTAATCTTCCAACTCTTTTTCAATCTCCTTAATCTGTTCTACGAACGGAGCGATATTTTGTTTTTCTTCAAACTCAGTTAATTTAGTTACATATTGCAAAACTGCCATAGCTAAAAAATCCTGTCCATCTTTATCTGTATACAACTTCCTATATTGCAATACAGTATCATTTATTCGCTTCGCTGCTTTTCTTACCTGCTCTTCTTCCAATTTTTTTATTGTAAGCGGATAATACCTGTCGGCTATATTTACTCTAATGGTGAGTTTTTCGTCGTTCATATTATCTTTTTACTTATTTAAAAGAGCTATACAATTATCTACCTCCCGCACAATTCTATTTATCTTTATTTGGGCATCATGTATTTCTGATCCCGAAATATCAATCATTTTACCAAGTTTAAGGTTTTCATATTTTTGTTCAACTTGCTGAATTAAAAGGTTTTTATCATTAAGTTGTAACTCCAATTCTTCCTTATTTTTTAAAAGAACGTTATTTTTTGTTTTTTCTTCGTTTACCAGTACAATGAGTTTGAATATCTTGTCTTTTAGCGAAATAATCAAATCATCATAGTCAGTATTCATTTATTCCATTTTAACACAAAGATAATGTACCATAAGCTAAAAAAAAAGGAATTATTCTTATAAATCTTATTCTACTTATATATTGACACTTATATGTTATTTTAAAATCTAATTCTTTTTTTAAAATAAATCTATTTTATTTCTAATTTTATGGCGATTTAATGAAAATTCAAAATTCATATTATTCAATTGGCATAATGTCGGGCACCTCGCTTGATGGAGTTGATATTGCATTATGTCTTTTTGATTATAAATTAAACGTATGGCATTATAAACTTTTAAAATCGGCTACTTTCTCTTATGCAAAAGAATGGAAAGATAAATTAACCAATGCCCCAAGTTTAAGCTCCTATGAATTCGTAAAACTTCATAAAGAATATGGTGAATATCTTGGCTTATTAGTTAATAGATTTTTAAAAGGATTACCTATAAAAATAAATTTAATTGCTTCACACGGTCATACTATTTTTCATAATCCTTCTGAAAATATTACATTTCAAATTGGAGATGGACATTTTATTGCTTCAGCTACAGGAATAACATCGATTAGTGATTTCAGAACTATGGATGTTGCAATGGGCGGACAAGGTGCTCCGCTAGTGCCAATTGGAGATGAATTGCTTTTTGCAAACTATGATTTCTGCCTTAACCTTGGGGGTATAGCAAATGTTTCATTTAAAAACAATGGAAAAAGAATTGCTTTTGACATCTGTCCTGTTAATATGGCAATAAACTATTTAGCAAACAAAGCAGGAAAAGAATTTGATAAAGATGGATTTATTGCCATGAAAGGAAAAGTAAATATTGAATTACTAGTCTCGCTTAATGCACTAAATTTCTATAATTTACCTACCCCTAAATCGTTGGGCAGAGAATGGTTTGAAACTGAATTCTTACCTTTAATTAAAAACGAGAAAATTAGTATAGAGGATAGAATTAGGACAGTTTGTGAGCATGTTTCAATTCAAATAGGAAAAATTCTTCCAGGTGAAAAACAACACTCAGTATTAACAACAGGCGGGGGAGCATTAAATAAATATTTAGTGCAAATTATAGAACAAAACTCTATTCATCAATTTGTTGTTCCTATTAGAGAAGTTATAGAATTTAAAGAAGCTATAATATTTGCATTTCTAGGAGTATTGAGATATCGCGATGAAATTAACACATTAGCTTCAGCTACTGGGGCTAAAACAGATTCAATTGGTGGTGTAATTCACAAAATTAGTTCAGAACATTCGCCTATTAAGAAATTATTTTAAAATTTAACAAATTGGAAAACTTTACAGTAAATAACCCAACACGTTTAGTGTTTGGAAAAGGAGTTTGCGATCAAATTCCTGGTCATATAAAGAATTATGGCGAAAAAGTATTATTGGTTTATGGAAAAGGATCTATAAAAAACAATGGCATATATAACGAAGTAAAGCAACAATTAGAAAAAGCCGGAAAGACTATTTTTGAATTTGAAGGAATAAAACCTAACCCACTAGTAAGTGATGTTGAAGAAGCTATTGCTCTAGGAATTAAAAACAATGTGAATTTTGTTTTTGCAGTAGGTGGAGGCAGTGTAATTGATTCTGCAAAGATAATTGCACTATGTATTCCCGAAAACCACAACCCATGGCAGGTAATGAAATTTAAAGTAAAACCTACTAAAGCATTACCATTAGTTACAGTTTTAACATTAGCAGCAACAGGAACAGAGATGAATCAATTCTCGGTACTTCAAAACACTTTAACAAAAGAAAAAATTGGTTTTGGTTCTCCTTTAATTTACCCAGCAATTTCATATTGTGATCCTTCATTTACACTTAGCGTTTCAAAAGATTACACTAGTTTTGGCATTATAGATATTATTGCACATTCCTTAGAAGCATATTTTGGCGATGGAGATGCTGTACTTTCAGACAGGTTCGTTGTTAGCATTATCCGCGAAATGGCAGATGCTGGTCCCAAATTACTTAACAACTTAAATAATTATTTACTAAGGGCAAGAATTTTATGGGCATCAACTTGTGCATTAAATGGTTTAACTTTCTATGGACGAAAATCAGGTGATTGGGGTGTTCATGATATAGGGCACACACTTTCCTTGCTTTACGATACACCACACGGAGCTTCATTGTCTATTGTTTTTCCTGCATGGATGAAATATAATTCTGAAAAATTAAATGCAAAATTATTATGGCTCGGACAAGAAATTTTCAATGTCAAAACTGTTGAAGAAACCATTATTTCATTTGAAAAACTATTTACAGAATTAAATTCGCCTATAAGACTTTCACAAATTGGCATTTCAGATTCGATGAAGAAGGAAATAACAGATTTACTTATTAAAAACAATGCTTCTGGTATGACTGTAAAACTTGATAGTATTGCATTAGAAGAAATCGTGAAATTGATGTTATCATCTCAATAAAAATTGGTTGGAGAACCCATACCAAGGAAGAAATATCCCATAAATGAAAAACATCCTTAATATTAAGTATGATTCAGAAAGAATATTTGGACTAGATATATTAAGAGCATTAGCAATTCTTTTTGTTATAATAGAACATGGGACTTTTCTACTTCCCCATACACCAAGAATAATATCGAGATATTTTGTTTTTGATGGAGTATCAATTTTCTTTGTTTTAAGCGGATTTCTAATTGGTGGCATCCTTATTAAAAGCCTGGAAAAAAATAAACTCAGTTTAAAATTATTAATGCAATTCTGGACAAGAAGATGGTTCAGAACTCTTCCTAATTATTTTCTGATTCTTTTACTATTGGGTATACTTAACTACTTTTTTACAGTTGATTTCAATTTCAAAAGCATTTTTCCATATTTTATTTTCTCACAAAATATAATTCAATCACATCCATTATTTTTTCCTGAAGCATGGAGTTTAAGTATAGAAGAATGGTTTTATTTATTAGTCCCAATAATGCTTTTTACTTCCATATGGGCATTTAAATTGAAGCCTAAAAATGCCATATTATTAATTGCAATCATTATAATACTATTTGTAACATTGTTCAGACTATATAGACACATTTACCTAGAAATAAATAATTTCGAAGACTGGGATGCGATTTTACGTAAACAGGTAATAACCCGGCTTGACAGTCTTATGTTTGGTGTAATTGCCGCATACATTCATTTTTATCATTTTAAAATTTGGATTAATCATAAAGTTAAATTATTGATTATTGGGATTTCGCTAATTTTATTAAACAAATTTGTAATTACTGATTTTGTGGAAATAAATAGCCTATACTCGAACGTATTTTCATTCACTTTCATTTCTTTTTCAACCATATTGCTTTTACCCTTTCTAAGTGTGCTTAAATCCGGAAAGGGAATCTTAGTTAAGCCTATAACATATATAAGTATAATATCTTATTCTATGTATCTTTTAAATTCATCGGTAATACAATGGTGGATAATTACTAAATTGCCATGGAATCTGAATAACGAAACCGGAGATATAATTTGTATGATTAATTATTTTGTGTTTTGGGCATTAGTAATTATACTTTCAATACTTATGTATAAATATTTTGAAATTCCAATGACAAAACTTCGGGATAACAAAACAATTAAAAAATGGTTAAATATTTAAAACAAAATGAAAATATATTACACAATTATTACATTCGCAAAGCCACTGAAGTCTTGTAAAACGAACAAGTTTAGCATTAGAAAATATTGTAAAATTAATGTAATTTATTAGTGTAATATGACATCACGAAAAACAGCTGGTAGCAAACCTTTAGAAGTTGATTTAATAAAAGGGAGAATTTATTCTTGGTGTTCCTGTGGGCTATCATTTAAACAGCCTTTTTGCGATGGTGAACATATGGGAACCGGAATAAAACCAAAAGTTTTTAAAGCTGAGAAGAGTGGACCCCAACATTTGTGTATGTGCAAGCAAACTAATAATAGTCCCTTTTGCGATGGAACACATAATACTAAAAAATAAAATTAAGGATTAGTATTTCCTACCAAGCTATATCTGCACAATGTTGCATTTGCCAAAGAAAAAGGTTCTTCTTGTTTTATCAAAGTTCTTCCAAATTGTAGAATAGTATCTGGATATGAATCTAGCCACATATCTTTTATTAAATAAATTTTTTTCTGCTTAAAAACTTCATCTACTAATTTTAAATTTCTAACACAAGATTTATCGTGTGGAGTTGATTTAATGTTTTCCGGATCATTAATTGAACAAATGTATGAATTCCAATATTCTCCAACAATGCCAATTTTACCAAGTTTATTAAGTTCAGAAACATATTCAGAATATGGTTTATAAGGTTTATACCAAACAAAAACCTGAGTATAAATTGCACCAAAACTTCCAACAAGTACTGTTATCAACAATGAATATTTTACAATATTTAGCTTTATGTTAATTAAGTCAAGATTTTCAAATAATAATAAAAAAACTATTATTGCAGAGATATATGTACAATTAAAATACCTCATTGGAACACCATTCAATAAAGTCCATTTACTAACGATTATTACTATAAATACGACAAATAAGTCTAAAATAAAAAAAACTAATAATCGTTTAGTTATCGTATTAGTAAATTTAACTTTTCTTACAAACACCATCATTAAAATAACAGTAAACAATGCTAGATATGAATAGACACTTGTTAATGTTTCTTTTATATTAAAAAGAAAAATATCTTTTAAGGTACTAAATAATATACTTAAAGTTTTTAATATTTCATTTGGATTACATAACAAAGCATAATTGTTTTTAATTGGCGATGTACTTTTTGCATATGTTATAAATAAAAATCCTAACAATAATCCAAATATTATATAATAGGAAACTATATTCTTAAACAAAAATCTAATTGATGTATCTTTAATTAAGTATAAAAGATAAAGAGAAATAAAAATAGATACAGAGACTATAGCCAAATCAGAATCCCAAACTGCAATTATCATCGACAAAACAAATAAGAAAAGAATTAAATGTTGTTTAAGATGAATGATTTTATTTTCTGCTTTAACTAAAAGAACTAGATACATTCCTATAAACAAAAACATATATTGTATGCTTAAAGTAAGCTGAGTAACCTCTATTTCTTTTGATGGTGGCAAAAACAGCATAAGTGCAAATAATAACTTAACAAAATGAGTTTTAAAAAATGAAGCTATTGCAAAGAATCCAATTATTAAAATCAAATAATGAGCTATCGCTTCAGAATAGAGTGCTGAAATACTAAATAACTTATTAGGAATTTGAGCAACTAAAGGTATTATCGACCCCATTCTATCTTGTCCCCAAAAATATAAATCATCTGGTAATTGAAAATAATGAACCATTAAAATAGTAACAGCATTATCAGAATTCAAACCAGGGTAATAAATAGAAGAATATATTCTAAATGAAATTAGAATAATAATTAACAATGTGGAATAATACGCAACTTTTTTAATCAAGTATCTTTTTTTTAATATGACTTCATTATACTGTTAAACTATTTACTGCTTTTAAAGCTTCCTCCTGAAATTCAATTAACCTCTCGGGAGATGAAGTCTCTGCATATAAACGCAACAATGGCTCTGTTCCAGACGGACGAATCATTATCCATTCATTTTCATTTATAAAATATTTATAACCATCAAGTGTTTCAACCCTTTCAACTTTAAATCCGCCAAATTGTTTGAATATATCATTTTTACATGCTTGAATAACCTTACTTTTTAATTTTTCGTCTATTTTTAAATCATTTCGACTATAGAAGAAAGTTCCTGTAATTTTATAAATTTCCTGAATTATTTGATCAATATTTTTTCCTGTTTCATTCATGAATTGCCAGATAGTTAATCCCATCCAAATACCATCACGTTCTGGAATATGGCCTTTACATGTAATACCTCCTGACTCTTCTCCACCAACTAAAACATCTTCCTGCAACATTACTTTACAAATATCTTTAAAGCCAATACGAACACGTTGAACTGGAATATTATATTTTGCACATAGTTTTTCAACTTTTACTGTACTTGAAAATCCAGTAACAACTTTCCCTGATAATTTTTTATATTCTGCAAGGTAGTATGTTAGAATTAAAATAATAAGATGTGAATTAATATAATTCCCTTTACCGTCATAAAGTGCAATACGATCGGCATCGCCATCAACTGCAAGTCCGCAATCAATGTTTCCACTTTTCGCAATAAAATTACTGAATTCCAAAAGATTTTTATGTAAAGGCTCAGGAGCAATACCACAAAACGATGGGTTATTTTCGCAATGCAAAAGAGAAATATCTGG
>CAIQJL010000364.1 GCA_903872185.1 uncultured Bacteroidota bacterium
ATCTGAAATTAAATGACCAACTCCACTACCTATATTTATTGAAGTTAAATTTGAATTTGGTGTTTGTGAACTGTAAAAATGATTTCCAGTTACTATGCTATTATCGCCAACTAAAGTAAATAAAATACCATTATTTGTCCAATTGTAAATTTGATTATTTATGACATTTAGATTAGTATTACTTGCAAAGTTTGAATAAATTCCATTTGCAGGAGATCCTACTGTACCTGAAATGGCATTTTTAATTTGATTGCCAACAATACTATCATTATTGTTCGTTCCACTAGAACCTATTACAATAACCCCAGATGTAGTGGTAGAAAAATTTGATTCTAAAATTGAGTTTGCAATTTTACAATCGCTAGATGAATTAGTAAATTGAATAACTGCACCAGTTTGGTTAGCTGCACCGCGAGTATTTCTAAAAAGTAAATAATAATTTACTCCATCAATTTTAAAGCGATCTGCTCCATTGATATTAATCATTGGTGGTGTAGCGCCTCCTCCTCCAACTGTGCCGGAAATAATTCTTAATGTGGTTGCATCTGGTATTACATTTATAGTATATCCACTTCCGTTTATTTCAGCCCATTGATTTAACGAAATTGCTCCATCTTCTGTAATGTCAGAAGTTACTTTTAACACAACATTTCCTTTTAATCCAGCTTTATTTACTGCATTAAAGAAACCTGTTGCATTATTTTGAGTAAGTGAAGTAAAGGTTTTTCCAGTACCTAATTCATAAATGCCTGATAGAAAAGCAGGAGCAGATACGCAAAAATAATTTAATGAGTTTAATGTTGTAGGGGTAGAAACTGTATTTCCAGCTTGTGATGCCCACACATCTGAATATAAACCATTAATTGTAGCACAATTTCCAATATGCAAATTTGTAGTTGGAGCGCTTTCTGTAACTCTTACTCCAGTAGTTGTTAAAGTTCCAGCAGTAATATTTGCATTCCAGTATCTATTTGTTACTAATTCATATGGAACAGCAATTGTACCTCCGCAATCACCATCAAAAGCCTCAACTTTTAAGGTAATAGGAGCTGCTGCAGTTAAAGTTATAAGTTCAAAAAGATTATATACAGATTTTCCTACTGGAAAAAGGAAAGGGCCTGCGCCGGTTGCAACAGTTCTAATTAATGGACCATTAATATATGTGGAAGTAGAGCCCGCAGTAACTGTAACACTGGCTGCAGTATTTCCTAAAACTGTTAAAATATTAGTGTTCGTAGTATTTAAAATACCAGATGTCATATTTAATGTTTGACTAGTTATAGGATTGTTTAATGTTACACCTGTTATATTATTAATTTCAAATAATAAATTTGTTGCAGTTGTAACAGTACCTGTTCCTAAATAATTCTGAGGGACAGTTCCTTCAAAACGTATTGCACTATTTGCAGCATTAGCATTTATAACTCCGTTATTTGTAAGATTACCCCATGGTCTTAAATTTTTACCATTAATTCTAAATGTACCTGCTGTAATATTTAAATTTTCTAAATAACAATCTGCACTAACAATTGAAACATTTCTATTTGCACCTGCAGGATTGTTAACAACAACGTCTCCAATTCTAAATGAGTTATTTGGAATATCCATTGAGAATCCTGTAGATGTTGCATTTCCAGCTGTTGATGAAGCTCCATTGCCAAATCTAATTGTTGAACCACTAAAAGTTTTTGAGGTTGAACTAGCTATTCTGAATTCAGTAATGTTATTTGCGTTTGGATCTACTAAAGTTAATATTCCTCCGGTAAAATTAACAAAAGTATTACTTTCAAATAAACAAGAGTTTGCAGCGGCAAGATTGTTCGCTGCTTGTGGATCAATATTTAACGCTCCAGCTGACATTAAGAAAAATGAAGTTGGTGCAGCTGCATTACTGAAAAGTACATTTCCAAACATGTTTACAGTTGCGTTTGAGCCATCTAGTTCCAGTGTGCCATTAACGGTTAGTGTATTATTTCCTGAGCCATATCCGAAAACTCCTGCCGAAACTTTTAGACTACCATTTAATGTTGGATTCCCAGCTCCTGAATTTGTTCCTGTTCCAACACATTGCACAGAAGCAGAATTATCATTTAACCAAAGTCTGCCAGTTATACTGCAAATTGTTTGATTACCAAAATAAGGAGTTAATGATGAAGAAGAAGAAAGTTTAATTGTACCATTTGTTACATTTAATCTGTTGCCATAAGGTGCAACAGCAGCAGTTGGAGCATTTAAAGTAATAATTCGTGTTGTTTCTAAAATACTTTCGATTGAAGCTCCTTTATTAATATTTATAGTATAGAAGTCGCAAGTAGCACCAGTTCCACTAATTTGCCCATCAACAATTCCTCTGAATTCAACTTCTGCAAAACTATTTGTACCTGCACCACCTGTACAATCCATGTCAAAAATTCCATTTACTTTTAAATTTCCATTTGCATAAGCTCTGTTTCCTAATATGATTTTGCGAGTTCCAGCTGTTGCGCCTACAGCAACATCAAATGTTCCATTAGTACTTACAGTAATATCTCCATCTAATGTTAATTGTGCATTTGTAATACCTCCAATAAATCTTAGTATTCCACTTAAACCTTCGCCAACTTGTAAATTATTACAAACTGCTCCATTAATATCAATTATTACTGTAGCTCCATCTTTTATTATTACATTATCATTTAAAGTTGGTAAAACTCCGCCTTGCCATGTAGCTGCGGCACTCCATGGGCCTCCAGTTGCTGTTGAATTTATTAAACCTGCAGGTAACGTAGAGCAAGTTCCTTCTAATGGAATACTGCAAGCACCTTCATTAACTGCAAAAATTCTCCATAAATATGTTCTGTCGGGTAAGCCATTTATAGGGCCAAAAGAAGTAGCATTTGCAGGTGCTGTCCCTGCTATATCATAAGATAAACCTCCATCATCAGATCTGTAAATAATAAATTGTGATTCATTAGAAGAATTATCAATCCAGTTAAGAGTCATTGTAGTTTGTGTAATTCCAGAAAAAGTTAGGTTAGTAGGTGCATCTGGAGCAACTTGTGGGGTAAACGTATAAATTCTTCGAGCACCATCAGTTGAAGATGAAAGACCATTTACTTCTCCTGCTGCAGTAATTAAAGCAGGTAAAATACAATAAGATGTGACAGTATTTAAAACATTTGAATTTGCGAATGTTCCGCTTTTTGTGAGAATTTTATCAATAGTATTACCATGCCCAATTCCAATAGCTCCAAAGTCTTCTTGTGGGGAACGATGAGTTGCAACATACATATACCCATAAACAAATTCGATTTTTCCAGTTGTTTCATATAGCCTTACTTGGAATGTAGAATTTCCTAAATTTATTATTGGATTAGGATAAGGAATTTGAAGATTTAACCATTCAATAACTAGTACTCTATTTGGAGCTGTTCCTGTAATTTTATAATGAACTTTGCCATTGCTTCCTGTTCTCATATCACATGAGAAAGGTACTATTCTGGGCTCATTAAGGGTTTTCCAAGTTACATCGTCATATTCTCTATCTGTTCCGGGAACACGAACTATAGCACTTAAAGAATTTCCTAATCTTATTACTCCATCCTCAGTTACCACAAATGTTGTATAAGGAAGAGACATAAAATAAAATGTAAAACCAATGTCGTTCACATTTGAAAAAATACCTTGACCTAAACCATCAATGTTTTGAGCAACTAACTGAGTAGTTCCACTACTCATATCCGTTAAAGAAGCATCAACTGCGGTAGAAAAAGTATAGTTTGTGGTACTTTGTGACAAACTATTTAATGAAACACCTAAAATGATGATAATTAAATAGAAGGTAATTTTTGTATTCATAAGCAAGAAGTTTACTTTTAAAAAACGAGTAATTATACTTGTGTCTTTTACGTAAAATTACGCAAAAGTTACAACTAAAAATTAATTGATTTTTACGTTTTTTTGATGAATAATATGATTTAATACATGAAAATAACTGCCAGTAAATGCAGTTATTTTTTTTTAGCGTGTAAGATGTTGAAATACTGTATTGTAAGCGGATATGTTTTTAATGAAAAAATCATTAAAAATTCGTCAAAATGTTGATAAGTTATTCAACATTAAAAATAAATTTTTAAATAATTGAAACAAGTTAAATAATTTGTAATTTGTTAGTAACAAAGGTATATTAATGAATATCTTATTTTATTACTAAATATTTATTAATAGTTTGATTCAGCGAAGATCCAATTAAAATATATGTTCCAGCAGTTATTTTGTTGTCAATATTAATTGAATTTAAAGAGTTACCTAAATCATCTGTATAAATAACTTTTGAATATACTTCTTGTCCTAGTAGATTTCTAATAATAATTTGTACTTCAGTATTTACTTCAAAATTTGAAATTTTAATATTTGTGTTTTCACCTGCAGAAATTGGGTTCGGGTAAATTTCAAAATTTAATTGTGACGAATTTGGTTTAGAATAATTTATTGTAATGATTTTGCTAACTGTATTTTTCCCATCAAAATCGGTTTGCCTAAGTCTGTAATAATTATAGCCAATTAATGGTTTTGAATCAATAAAAGAATAATTATTTAGTGAATTGCTATTTCCTAATCCTTTTATTTGGCTTATTACTTCAAATTCTAAACTGTTATTTGATCTTTCAACTGAAAAATAATTATTGTTTATTTCGGCTAAAGTTGACCAGTTTAATTCAATATTATTATCAATGTTTTTTGCATTAAATGAAATTAGTTCAATTGGTAAAACAGAATTAGATCTTAATGAAACAGCAACTATTCCCCAGTCTTTTGATTGAGATAAATTCCATGACATAGTAACCGAAGGAGTTCCATCTTTATATGAACTTCCGTTACTAATAATTGCTCCTCCAATATTAGTATTTTGATTCTGACCTGCCTCAACTGTAATTGTTGTTTGAATAGAACCAGCTGCATCAATCACAATATCTCCTGCTGAGCTTGAAACGGTTATAGAAGCTTTGTTTGATTGTGCTTTTGCAGAAGCAGGTGTCCCAATTGGAGAACTTTGGTCAACTCCTGAATAAGTAGATGCACCGGCAAAAATATTTGTACTACTAGATGTTGTTACAATAATATTATATGTTCCTGTTGGAGGTGCTATTAAATAGTATAGAGCAACTCTCATAGAATTATTCGTAATAGTTGAAATATTTGTTAAGCTTGTTCCATTATATTTTACCGAAGAAATACTTTGGTCTTTTGTTGAAACGGAAACTATTAAAATGTCTCCAGTTGTGTTTGTGTGAGACCATGTTAAATTATTGCCAGAACCACTTGAATAACTTGTTGCATCTAGTGTTATGGATGCTTTAATAGTTAAACTTATCAGAATAAAAACTGTAAATAATATTGATTTCATAATTGAGTAATTTTACTTTAATATTTTCGGTAAAATTACGTCAAAAATTGTTCAATTGGCAGGTATAAGTACCTGTATTTGATTAAGGTGTTTTTAAAGTAGATAAATAAAAAAACCGTTATGTGAATAACGGTTTTTTATAGATAAACGATTAAATTTATTATTCAAATTGTAAAATAGATTTTTTAATTATTTCAACAGCTTCTAAAATTTGAGCTTCATTAATTACAAGAGGAGGAGCAAAACGAATAATGTGCTGGTGAGTTGGTTTTGCTAATAATCCATTGTCTTTCATTGCAACACAAACATCCCATGCTTCTTTTCCGTTTTTAGGTCTGATAATAATTGCATTTAATAATCCTTTTCCACGGATTAGTTCAATCATATCACTTTTAATTTTTCCTAATTCATCACGGAAAAGTTTGCCCATATTTTCTGCATTTTCTGCAAGTTTTTCGTCTCTTACAACTTCTAAAGAAGCTACTGCTACAGCGCATGCAAGTGGATTTCCACCAAATGTTGATCCATGTTCACCTGGCTTAATAGTTAACATTATTTCATTGTTTGCAAGAACAGCAGATACAGGCATAAAACCACCTGAAAGTGCTTTTCCTAAAATTAAAATATCTGGATGCACATTCTCGTGATCGCAAGCTAAAAGTTTTCCGGTTCTTGCAATACCTGTCTGTACTTCGTCAGCAATAAATAATACATTTTTAGCTTTACAAAGTTTGAATGCTTCTGATAAATATCCACTATCTGGAACAAAAACCCCAGCTTCGCCTTGAATAGGTTCTACTAAAAATCCTGCTACGTTTGTATCTTGTAATGCATTTTCTAATGCTTTTAAATCATTATAAGGAATTGTTACAAAACCAGGTGTAAATGGGCCAAAACCACTATATGAATCTGGGTCTGTCGAGAAAGAAATAATAGTTGTGGTTCTACCGTGGAAGTTACCTTCGCAAACTATAATTTTTGCCTGATCTTTAGCAATGCCTTTCACATCATATCCCCAACGACGACATAATTTAAGTGCTGTTTCATCAGCTTCGGCGCCAGAGTTCATTGGAAGAACTTTATCGTAGCCGAAGAAATTGGTTACAAATTTTTCGTAAACGCCAAGTTTGTCATTAAAAAAAGCACGAGAAGTTAAAGTAAGCTTTGATGCCTGATCAACCATTGCTTTTAAAATCTTTGGGTGACAATGTCCTTGGTTTACTGCAGAATATGCTGATAAGAAATCATAGTAGCGTTTACCTTCTACGTCCCACATAAAAACACCTTCACCTTTTGCTAATACTACTGGAAGTGGATGATAATTATGTGCTCCAAAATGTTCTTCTAATTCCATGAAATCATGTGATGTCATTTTTGCTGATGTTTCAACCATAATGTAAAATTTTAATGTGTTTTTATTTTTGCAAATTTGGAAATAACTTTTTGATTTTTCTTAATCGTCTAAAAAATAAATATATGTTTAATAAAATATAAGTAAAAAGTTAAAAGTTGTAAAGTGAAAAGTTCTAGTTTTTTAATAGTCTTATTAAGGCAATTTCAGTTGCAATAAACAATAGAGCCAATAATATAAAATATTTCCAGAGTGGTTTTCCTTGTTCGTTTTGTTTTAATTGAGCCGATAAAGTTTCATTATTACTACCAACAAATAATTCGGTTTTTATTCCTTTTCCTTCGAAAAGTTTTTTTATTTCATCGGGAGCAAAATATTCTGCTAATGATTCTTTTCTGTTAAAATTAAAAGAAAGTGAGTTTGCTGAAATACCTTTTAGTAAAATATCGTAAAGTCCATCATTAATTAACTGGTTTCCCGGAAGTAGATTTATTTCTGAGTTACCTTTTACTTGTGATGGAATAAATGATTCTCCGGTTTTATGATTTTTAAGTTCAATAATATCTTCAGTTTCTGTGGTCGAATTTTGAATACTTATAGAAACTTCAGGTGAAATCACATAACAAATTTCAGGGGTTATTTTGCTTAGGGTACAAATTCTATAAAATATCGGAACAAATAAAGGGTGGACAGTAAAATTCGTTGATTTATCATCAAATGGAAACGCAAATGCGTAAATTTTTCCTTTGTTTTGTTCAGTTGATAAAAGCAAAGGATTTCCATTACGCGAAAGCAATAATTCATCAAATCTATTTTTGCCAGAAGCTTTAATTACTAAATTTTTGTTTATTGAAGGTAATTGTGGATTGTCTTCGATTTTTTGAAAAACATTCTTAAAAAATGGCGATTTGTCATTTATTGAAGCAATCTGACTTTTTGTTGAATCCGAAATTCCGACATTAATTCCAAATGAATTCAAAAATGCTTTGTAATTATCTTTATTAGTGTTTTGAGGAATAAAAACTATACTTCCACCTTTCTCAGAGAAAGTACTTAATTCCTGTTGTAAGCCCGAGCTGATATTTGTTAATCCATTAAGAATAATAACCTGATAAGATGTAAATGCTTGAAAATTTATGTTTTTATCAGACATTTCGGTAAAAGCAAAAAGCGAATCGTCTTCAAATAAATTGTTAAAATATTTTGTTATAATGTTACCATTTATTGATAATATTTTAATTTTATCGGTAACATCATAATTAAAATAATATGTATTATCGTAGGTAATAGGGTAATCTGTAAGTTCAATTTTACCACGAATAGTTCCTTTATTAATATTAGAATATGCTAAGGCTATATTTTGTGTAGTATTTGCTTCAATAGAAAAACTGCTCATTGTTTTTACTGAATCATTAACATAAAGCTTTACCGGGATATTTTGATATGATTCAGCTGAGTGATTTACAATTTTAACCTGAAGTTTTTCCTGTTGGTTTATATTATGTTCTGGATATTCAAAACAGCAGGAGTCAATAGATAGATTTTTTGCAGGAAGTGAAATTGAAGGAAAAAGCATTACAGATATGCTCGAATCTGTGGAAACATTTCCTATATCAATAAAATGTTTTTGAAAATCACTAATAAGACAAAGGTTTACAGGGTTGTATTCATTATTGGTTTTAGAGATTTCTTTAACCCTCAACATTATATCCGATAATTTTAAACTGCGAGGCGAGGAGCGTACTGCCGAAATATAATCGGTTAGTTGATCAGAGTTTAAAATATGTTGATGTTTTGGCTCAAGATCGTTAGTAATTAATGCAAAATTTGTTGAAGCAGGAAAAGTGGAAATAATTTCAAGTGCTTTGTTTTTTGCTTCCTCTAAAAGATTACCATTTGTACCGTCAGCATTCATCGAAAATGAATTATCGATATATATTGCAATTGTTTCTGACTTTTCTTTTGATATATGGTTTTTTGCAGGAATAAATGGTTGCGAGAATGCAAAAACCAGACAAATAATTGTAAGTATTCTGGCTAAAAGAACAAGCAGATGTTTTAATTTATTACGTGAGCGGGTTTCTTTTGCTACGTTAAAAAGGAATTGTAAACTGCTAAAATAAACAGTTTTGTATCTTCTGAAATGAAAAAAGTGAATAATTATTGGAATGGCAATAAGTCCAAGTGAAAATAAAAATGTAGGGTATAAAAAGTTCATTTCTTAATTAATTGCAGCAAAGTTAATCCTATTATGCAAAAAACTTAATTTAAATTTTAAGTTCAAAATATAAAATGAATAAATAATGTTAAACTAATTTTATATTGAAAGTCACCTTGATGTACTCGAAGGGTGACTTAATTCTATCTCCTTAGTCTTCGAGAGCCCTTCGACAGGCTCAGGACAAGCTCTCAGACTGACATTCGTGTTTGTTATTTCCCAGTTTTAACAATGTTCCCACTGAGTGGATTAAACTCTAAAGAACTACATTTACCTTTTAAAGCATTTGCAGGTAAATTGTTTAATATACCAAACTGAGCTATTGGAAACTGTTTTTCTAAAAGTGCATTATTGCCAATTGAAATATTAACAGTTGCCATTTCTGGAATTCTATAAACAATACCTTGTTTTGAACTTGCCTTTTTGTATTTGCTAATTGCAGTATCTAATTGAGAAAGATTTCCATTTCTGTTTAATTCAATAACTAATGGGAATGATTTTGCACTTTTCTCAGCGAATAATCCTTTTTCAGGATTTAAAAATGCAAGAACTTCTCTTTTTCCACAGTTCTCAATTGTTGGATAATATAAAAAGCGGTAAGAGTATTTTCTTGTGTAAGTTTTTCCAATAAATAGTGATAAATATTCTTCTTCTTCTTTGCGAAGCTCTGTTATTATTACATCAATTGATTTGACTTCTGGTAGTTTGTTATAAGCGCCAGACATTAGTTTAAATAATCTTTTTCTTAATCGCATTATATGATGCGCTGCTTCTTTTGCCTGATCTTCGAATGTTGCAGCTTCTATTGTCTTTTTTTGTGTAGGAACGCGAACCCAGCTTGTATCAACTTTTACTTGTTTCCAAACAGTATCTATTTTTTCTTTTATATAATCGTTTTGAGAAAGTGTTGTGAAAATGTTTGCTGGAAATGGATGTTGATTGGATGTTGCATTTTTTGATAACGAAGGTAAATTATAGC
>CAIQJL010000365.1 GCA_903872185.1 uncultured Bacteroidota bacterium
AAAATCGGTACTCATAAGCCAAAATCGAACATTAGCAACTGAAAAGCTGTAAATAAAAAAGCGAGTAATTGCTTTTAATATAATACTTTATGATGTAATCTAAAAACGTTATGGCGTATTTAAAGTCCGACAGACTGCTAGCAATTGAAGTCGATCTCGACACCCATCTCGGAGCAGAGATCAAAGTCGAACACGAGTCATTCGTACCGCTTGTGATCGATCAGGTTCTGGATGCACGGTTCAACCCATTCACGCCAGAGATCGACGCAACGGACGTTCCTCCACATATCTTTCGTCTCAGCAAGGCATTCAAGGTGGTTCGCCCTAATGACGCAAGCGAGGCCTAATATTTCGGTCAAGCCGTCATGCCTTCGGCGTATATCAGCCAAGCACAGCAATTTTTTGCCAAAAATATATCTTACGACAGTCAGGCCTATACGACTGGATTGGCTCTGTAAAGATGATTTTGTCAGGGGTATATACAAGTTATGGATCATGCTATAACCGACATTTTCAATATTAACACCTAAATTTCATATAACCAGAATGACTGAAAGCAATATCTTAACACAAACTGAAATTAGAGGTTCAGAATGGAGAAAATGGGATTTACATATTCATACTCCTGTATCATTATGCTCAGAATATGGTGGTCAGACAGAAGAAATTTGGACAAAGTTTTTTGCCAAACTTGAAGAACTGTCTAGCGAGATAAAGGTAATTGGTATAAATGACTACCTTTTTTTAGAAGGTTATGAAAAAGTTTTAGAATACAAGAAAAATGGTGGGCTAAAAAAGATTGATTTAATTCTACCTGTGATTGAATTCAGACTTAAAGAATTTGTTGGTCATGCAGAATTAAAAAGAATCAATTATCACGTAATTTTTGCAGACGATAGTTTACTAAAAATTGAACAAATAAAAACACATTTTCTTGCTGGACTTATTGGAAAAGCAAACCTTGATGTTAATTCAACTGAAAACTATACATGGGGCGGAGTAATTACTCGAGAATCCTTGATTGATTTTGGTAAGCATATTTATGAATCAATTCCGTCAAAAAAAAGAGGTAATTCTAACTATTTAGAGATTGGTTTTAACAATATAAATTTTGATACAGCAAAAATCGAAAACTTATTAGGTGAGGGAGCTGAGCCAAATATATATTTAAAGGATAAATATTTTAAAGCCATTGGAAAAGCTGAATGGGAAGATTTTAGATGGGATGGTAGTATCGCAGACAAGAAGACAGTTATAAACAAGGCGCACTTTGTTTTTAGTTCTTCACCAACTGCTGAAAAAGCAAATCAAGGAAGAAATTCCTTGGAAAATCAGCGTGTTAATAGTAGGCTATTGCATTGTAGTGATGCTCATATGTTTCCTTTAGATGATTCAAAAACAAATCCTAAGGAATTAGGGCATTGCTTCACTTGGGTAAAAGCAGACACAACATTTGAAGGTTTACGGCAAATTATTCATGAGCCAATTGAAAGAGTCAAAATTCAAGCCTTTAAACCGGATGTAAAAAATGCAAGGCATATAATTTCAGAATTGCAATTCATCGACAATGGAGACATATTCGGAAATCAAAAATTGTTTGTCAATGAAAACCTAAATGCAATTATTGGTGGGAAGTCATCTGGAAAATCACTTTTAATGTATGCAATTGCCAACAGTATTGACCCGGATCAAGTATTACGAACATCCAAAAGATTAGGCTTTGATGGATATAAATTCCAGCCTGGCTTTGATTTTAAAGTTACTTGGAAAAATGGAGATGTTGACTTTTATAGCGATGAAAATAAAGACAGCAAGCAACACAAAATAACATATATCCCTCAGCTTTATATTAATCACTTAGTCGAAAAAAATAATAAACAAGAACTAAACTCATTAATCAAAAATATTCTATTACAAGACAAAGCATTTACTGATTTTTACGATCTTAAAAAAGGTCTGATTTTAGAAAAAACAACAAAAATAGAAAGCTTATTAACTCAATATTTGACTATTCGTGCCAACCTACTAGCTAATTTCGAAAAATACAAAAATGTTGGAAAGTCGGATGCTATTAGTAAAAGCATTGAAAATATAGAAAAAGAAGTCGCAAAAGGACAAATAGCATCAAACTTATTACCTGAAGAATTTACCGAATATAAAAATTTGCAAACATTAAAAAATGATAATGAAAACAGAATAAAACAACTCGAATTAACTGAAGCTATTTTACAAAAAGTCATAAAGGAAGTTGCTGCATCAAAAATCGATTTACTCGGAACCGAACTTGATGAGAGCGATTTCCCAACTAAAGGGCAGATTGATAGGATACTAGAAGAACTTAATGAGGAAAATCTTGCTATTGATTCTATACGAAGTCAACTAAAAACAGACTTTGATATTCTATTACAAAATTTAAAAGCAGGTGTTACAAAGCTTGACATAAAAGCAGGTAAAGAAAATTCGGCAAAGACATTATTAGATATTAATGAAAAGCTAAAGCCATATTTAAACAAAATTGAAGGACAGAAAGAACTTCTAAAGCTAAATACTCAGATAAATATTGAAAAAGGAAAACTGGAACAGTCTTTAAGTTTAGAGAAACAATTTGTGAGTCTTAACAATGAGTATGAGGAAATTAGACTTCAGACGGCTTTATTGCTCAAGATTCGGTTTGAATTATATCAAGAAATAGCCGCCGAAGTAAATAGAACAAAAAAGGAAATCGGCTCTGATATTATTCTTGATTGTTCTTTAAATTATAAGAAGGAAGACTTTCCTCTGTTTGATCAAACCAATAAGAACCAGTTAAGCAGCGAAAATAGATTCAATACACTTTTTGCTAACGATTTAGTTAAATATGATGCTGTAATTGAATTATATAAAAACCAATTGAGAGTCCAAGAAGATAAATTGAAAATTTCTTCTGAGGAATTTATCCCGCTTAAATTAAAAGTATACATAGAAGATGTTTTACGCGGTTTAGTCAGAGATGCATTTGATTTTGACTATTCTGTAACTTACAAAGGCGACGATTTATTAAGCATGTCACCTGGTAAAAAAGGCACAGTTCTTCTTATCCTATTTTTAGAAATAAGTTCTTCAGACCATCCTATTTTAATAGATCAGCCTGAAGATAATCTAGACAATAGGACTATATATGAGCTTTTGTGCATGATGATAAAGGATAATAAAAAAGACAGGCAGATAATAATTGTTTCTCATAATGCGAATTTAGTAGTTGCCACAGATTCAGAAAATATAATTGTTGCTAATCAAGAAGGTCAAGGAGTGGAATTAAAGATAGATAGGTATAAATTTGAATATATTAATGGTGCTTTAGAGAATACAATGACTAAAAACAGTGAAATCGATAATATCTTAAGATGCCAAGGAATTAAAGAACACGTTTGTGACATTCTTGAAGGAGGTAATGAGGCATTTAAACAAAGAGAAAGAAAATACTCGATCAAATAAGAACAGCACGATGCATAAAAGACGCTATAGCAAATGCGGGTATGCGTGTTCGTTGAAACAATTGAAATCTTTACATGCATTTGTGCTGGCATACATTTGAGCAACAATCTATTCCCGCACTTGCCATAGCATCGGCCGTTCCCGCCACCCCTTCTTATCTCCCCGCCCCCCCAAAAAGCAACCTTCATCAACCGCCCCCCTTCACCCTCCACCTATAGAACCCCACTCGCCAATTCCCCCTCAACCACCTCCAGCACATCATCCCGCTCCAGCACCACCCGAGCCAACTGCCGGTCAATCTCACGCTGCAACGTCGGCGACAAAATTTGATATGCCAAAGCAGGGAAGGGTAACCTCAACCAACAAAAACTCAAACCACCACTCCACCACCGCCACGTAAAACTCTACCCCGACCTCGGAGCCTGCGAAAAATGGCAAACCATAGCCGCCAGCCGACCTAACGTCACCGTATCCACCATCCTCGAACAACGAGCTACCCTGCCCGACCGAACCCAGGGCCTCGACCTCGCCGACTACCTCCTCGACGTACACAATCCGCCATTATGAGCACAAAAACCGGTAATTTTCTTTTACTAATCCTTTCTTATTCTCCTGTTTCAGCAATATCTTGATAAGAATGCAAACTGGAGCTACTTGCCCGACTTGTTGGAGGTTGAACCAGAGCTGCAATCATCAGCTGTTTACGTTCTTATATAGAGGGGGGCTGTGTGTTTTTTTCAGAATCGGGCAGATCGGTCTAAATAATATTAGGTGTATATCAGCTAATCACAGCAATTCATTTCAAAAATAGATCTGAAGTCAGGCCTATACGACTGGATTGGCTCTGTAAAGATGATTTTGTCAGGGATATATACAAGCTACGCCTCATTGTAAATAATACGATACGAAAATGACTAACAGTTTTGATTTAAGTATTTTAAGAAGTATTTCAAAAATAATTGGCGAAGACATTTTAACTCATAAACAAATAAATGAGCAATTTCAAAATTCTGGACTTGTAGATACTGGTGAAGGGTCAAATAAACCGGACAAAATTTATTACACTTTAAAAGCACGACAAAAACAAGATGGCTGTGCCAATAATGTCTTAAGTTTTATTTTAAGATTAATAAATCCAAAACGATACGATAGCGAGGCAGAATTCGAAAAGCATCGGACATCCATAAATGAGAAACTGCTTTATGAAGGAATTGAAATTGATAAAACAGGGTTAGCAAAGCCTGTTGATAAAGCTAAAACTATATCTGAGGCTAAGAAACGGTCATTGAAAATTAAGGAAAGAGTTCATGGAATTGGAATTCATGTTGATATTTTACCATATTGCGAATCTGAATTGCTAAATGAAAATTATTTTCATGCAATTCTTGAAATAACAAAAAGTGTAGCTGAAAGACTCAGACAAAAAAGTGGATACACTTCGGATGGTGCAGAATTGGTTGACGAATGTTTTGGATTGGGAAAAGATAAAAAACCAATGCTGGCTTTTAATACTCTTCGGTCTGACAGTGAAGAAAGCGAACACAAAGGATTTGGAAACTTCATAAAAGGTTTTTTCAGCATGTACAGAAATCCCAAAGCACATGACCCTAAAATTTTAGAGGATACTCAATTGACAGAGATGACAGAAGTGATAGTTGTTGCGACGATAATTCAAAACAAACTCGACAAAACATACAAAACAGGACTAAAAAATAACGAGGCATAACAAGCACTAAACAAATGCATATATGCGTATCCGTTGAAAAATTTAAAATGTTTACATACATTTGTGCTGGTTGACAATTCGCAAAACTTTAAACTCACACTTGTTATAGTGTCAGCCGTTGGCAGTAATGGCAGGAGAGTCCAACAACATTGAGAATTTGATAAGTGGTCGTATAAATAGAATAACTTAGCGCAAAATAGATATTTGAATGAAAACACATCATAAAATAATAAATGGCGACAGTAGACAAATGACTGAATTGTCTGATAATTCAGTGCATTTGGCCATTACTTCACCTCCATATTGGCAGCTTAAAGACTACGGAACAGACAATCAAATTGGATTTCATGACAGCTATGAAAATTATATCAACAACCTGAATTTAGTTTGGAAAGAGTGCTACCGAACTCTTCACAA
>CAIQJL010000366.1 GCA_903872185.1 uncultured Bacteroidota bacterium
TGATGATTCTGGTAATAAAACTTCAATTGGAGTTTCTGTTTTTGTTTATCCCACAGACTTATTACTTATTGAAACTGCAGGCCATGAAATGTTCTCACATGCATCTACAGGATTTGATGCATATAATTTTTCAACCGGGCAGCCATTGCATTCAGAATCTTCCGATTCATCTGAGATGAATATTCTAGATTTAACAAGTGATACTTTAAATCAAAATATTTTATTGCGAAAATGGGGATCACCTGCAGGAAATAAATTTGTAAGATTTAATGATTTTGATTATGCTAATACGACTTTTAATACGCTTAGAAATTCTTATAATGCAGGTATTAAAAATACTTTTATTGAGAATATTTCTAATGGCGATATTATTCTTACCAAAATAGGAAATCCGTTAATTGATACAGGCTATTTTGCAATAAAAGTTGTTTTAATAATTGATGATGATTCAACACAATTTGATAGATATATTTTTAACCTTAAAAGACAGCAAAGATGAAATTCATCTTCATTTTAATTGCTTCGTTTATTAATCTTATATGCTATTCTCAATCCATAGACGTTAGAAGATCTGTTTGGGGAGCGTCTTCTGCTGAAGTTAAAAAAGTTGAACTTCCATTAATTCCTTCTTTTGAAAAAGACAGTAATTTTATTTCACAAAAACAAGCGAATAAAATTGTTAGTTTTAAAAATGTTGTAGTAGAAAAACAACTTGCACAAATTGACTATTATTTTAGAAATGATAAACTGGTTGCCATCAGCTTTATTATTCAGCAAAAAAAAGACTCTGTTTTTACAACGCTTTATTCAAAAATTAACAAAATCCAAGGAATTTTCAATAAACTTGTTCAAGTAAAGGGAATGAAACCTGTATATTGTTGGACATACGATAATGGTAGCTTTAAACAGCAATCTCGAAAAACAGCTTGTACATTTGCTGATCAGCAAACCGCTATAGAACTTGAACAATATGGCTTAACTCTAAGTATTGTTTATAGAGCTCTTTTTGTTCTTGGTAATGAGCGAACCTTAGCTTCTTTTGAATTTGATATTAAAAATATTGAAAATAATGTTCTTTGTTGGATAAATTTCAGCCCAACTAGTGTTGTAGAACAAACATTACAGTCTACAGATTTTTAACATAATATAAAATTATATGAAACGGTTAATCATCCTTTCTTTAGTTCTATCGATTCCAATTTTTTTGTTCAGTCAATCATATATTGAAACAAAATGGGAAAAATATTTTGGTGGAAGCTACGATGATAAAGCGAAATCTGTTATTTCAACAGAAACAGGCTTTTTACTTGCCGGATGGACCAAGTCGTCAGGCAATGGTGGTCGGGATTTGCTTGTAATAAATATTGATAAAGAAGGAAATAAAATTTGGGAAAAAACATATGGTTCAACTGAGGATGACTCGGCAAATGTTGTTGTGTCTAATGGAAAGGATGGATTTTTGTTAGCAGGAGTTACTACTGTAAAAGAATCTGGCTATACTCATATTTGGTTTTTGTTTTTAGATAAAAATGGAGATAAGAAATGGGATCGAATACAAGGAGGAGCAACTCTTGATTGCGCAACTGATATTATTCAAACAAAAGAAGGTGGTTTTCTTGTAGTTGGTGCATTGGAAGCAAAAGGTGATCATGATCGTGATATGTTGGCATTAAAGTTTGATAGTAAAGGCAACAAAGAATGGCATGCGACATATGGTGGCAGATATTATGATGACATGGCTTATGGAGCTGTACTTACACCTGATGATGGATTTATATTAACTGGGTATACTAAGTGTAAAGGTGCTGGTGAGGAAGATTTATATGTTGTTAAAATCGATAAGTACGGAACCCTTAAATGGGAAAAAACCTTTGGTGGTGCTGGTTCAGATATTGGTCGTAGTATTTCAGCTACTTCTGACGGTCGTTTTATAATTTGTGGTTCTACACGATCAAAAGGTTTTGGCGAGGAAGATATGTACGTTGTTAAAATTGATAATGCGGGTAATTTGGAATGGGAAAAAACTTTTGGCGGTTCTGCGTCAGATATAGCTTATTCGGTAGTTTGTACTCCAGATAAAGGGTGCGTTGTTGCGGGTTCCATTAAGTCAAAGGGAAATGGTAAAGAAAATGCTTATATAATTAAACTTGATAATAAAGGTGAAATTTGTTGGGAGAGAAGTTTTGGAAAAAAACAATGGGATGTTGTCGAATCTATTATTCTTCTTCCGGATAATGGATACATGGCTGTTGGTTGGTCTGAATCACTTGCAGGTGGAGAATCGGATATGTGGGCATTAAGATTAACTGATAATACCGAGCCCGTAATTAAAAGTTATGTAGAGAAAAAATTATCAGACTGGGAGAAGAAAGTTGCTGGCGAATCAGATCAAGACCTTGCTGCCAGAACCTCTCAAGCAAATAAGGATAATAAAATCACAGAACTACGAAAAGAAGCAATGATTTTTTATAGTAATGAAGAAGGATCACTTGCCCAGAATACTGCCAATCAAAATGCGAATAATGATGAACCATTATATAGGGGAGGCGGAGATCCACTTGCTGGATTAAATGTAAAAAATACAAGTCCTAAACAACCAATACAAATAGGAAATTATTATGCTTTAATAATTGGTATTGATAATTATACAGGAGAATGGCCAAAATTAAAAAATGCTGTTGCTGATGCAAAAGCAATAGAAAATTTATTAAAAACAAAATATAAATTTAATAGTTTCAGAACTTTATATAATGAGCAAGCAACTAGAGATAATGTTATAAAAGAATTTGAGTGGTTTGTTAAGAATGTAAAAGCAACTGATAATCTGTTAATATATTATTCCGGACACGGAGAGTTTAAACAAGAACTTAATAAAGGCTATTGGGTTCCTGTTGATGCTGCAACAATGTCCATCTCAAATTTTATTTCTAATAATGATATACAAACTTTTTTAAGTGGAATTAAATCAAAACATACTTTATTAATTGCCGATGCTTGCTTTAGTGGTGATATTTTTAGAGGCAAAACAGTTTCAATTCCATATGAGAATTCAGATAAATATTATGAAAAAGTATATAATCTGCCATCAAGAAAAGCAATTTCATCTGGTGGATTAGAGCCAGTAATGGATGGAGGAAAAGATGGGCATTCTGTTTTTGCATACTACTTATTAAAAACTCTCAACACTAATGTAAGCAAGTATTACGATGCAAGTCAGCTTTTTGATAACATTAAAATACCTATTGTTAATAATTCAGAGCAAACGCCAAATTTTCAACCAATAAAAGATAGCGGCGATGAAGGCGGACAATTTTTATTTATACTTAAATAGCTGATGCGTCTGCCATTCCTGGCAATATTAGTTTATTTTTTATTGAGCTGTCTTTCAATTTCAGCTCAGCAGAATAATTTTAAAATGTATTCTATAGAGAACGGTCTTCCTCAATCTGAGGTTCGTTCTATTCTTGAAGATTCTCGTGGTTATCTCTGGGTTGGCACTAATTCTGGAGGAGCTGCTCGTTTTGATGGTATTCATTTTACTGTGAAAGATAAAAAATCAGGTCTCTGTGGGAATACTGTGTATAGTATGATGGAGGACAATAAGGGGCGATTATGGTTTGGAACAAACGAAGGTATTTCGGTTTATGATGGATTTAAAACCATAAACTATTCAACAAAAAATGGTCTTTCGAGCAATAGTATATATAAAATTACTCAAGATTCAAAAGGAAATATTTGGGCTGGTACTTGGGAAGGCGGAGTAAATATTATTAATATCAAATCGAACGATTCGCTAGAAATAATCCAATTAAAAATAGAAAATGGTCTTTCGGGAGATTATGTATTCGATTGCGTTGAAGATCGTTTTGGCAGAATGTGGCTGGCTACCTATGATGGAGGAATAAGTATTGTTACAATAACAAAAAATAAAAAAATTAGCATCAAAAAAGTACCTGGATTACCATCTATTAATTTATTATCTCTCGGAAAAAATCAAGAAGGAAATATTTGGGCAGGTTCAGTTAATATTGGCGCTTTTTTAATAACTTTTTCTGATACCGCTACATTTTCAATATCAAAAAAACTAGATCTTTTTTCCGGAACGATAAAAAACAGAATATATAAAATTTATGCTGATGAAAAAAATCGTATCTGGTTTGCTACAGATAAAGCAGGTATTATCAGACTAAACGAAGATGGTACTTTTACTTATTTTTCAGATAAACAAGGTTATCCCAATAATCAAACCCTCACTCTTTACGAAGACTCAGATAATAATTTCTGGTTTGGAACAATGGGTAGTGGTCTTTGTAAATATTATGGCGATTACTTTGCACATTATACAGCCAAAGAACTTTCAACTGAAAAAATTTATGCTGTCGCACAATCAAAAAACGGAACCTATTGGATAGGAACAGGAGGAAAAGGACTAGTTAGACTAAATTTTGATAAAAATAACAATCCTATAATTAAAATCTTTAATGAAAAAGATGGACTATTCGACCCTGTTGTTAACTCAATCGCTATTGATAAAAACGGGGTTTTATGGCTAGGCACTCCCAGTGGACTTTTTAGTTATGATCAAAAGGTTTTTACAAATTTTTCAACTGTCGATGGTTTGGTTGATGATCGTGTGAACTGTGTGTTTATTGATTCACGAAATCGTTTATGGTGTGGAACCATGGGAGGACTGACGATTATTACCGAAAATAAATATTTTAGAATAGATGAAGACCATTATGGACTTATTAATAATGAAGTCCAAACCATAACAGAAGACAAAGAAGGAACTGTTTGGATAGGTACTTTAGGTGGTATTGCCCGTTTTAAGAACAATGTGATGACTGATTTTGATGAAAAAGAAGGCTTGCTTGATAAAAAAATAACATGTATTGTTTGCGATCCTATAGGGAATGTATGGATTGGTTCATTTGGTGTTGGTGTATATTTATATGATGCAAAAAAAACAGGAACAAAAAAAATCACCTTAAAAGCTGATGAAAATTTTCTTGGTACAGGAAATATTTTTTCCCTAATATTTTCAAACGATTCCACGCTTATTATTGGAACTAATAATGGTTTTAAGATGGTTACAATGGATCGGGACTATAATTTTAAGCCAATTCTGTCATTTGAACTAACCAATGGATTTATTGGCATAGAGAATAATTTGAATGCTATTTTAAAAGACAACCATGGAAATATATGGTTTGGAACGGCAAAAGGTGTCACTCGTTTCTCACCTTCTCTATATCGAGCTAAAGACATTGCACCAAAAACACATATTGTTGAACTTATTTTATTAAATGACACATCCTATTTAAAGAAAAGATCAGATCTTACTAGGTGGTCAAAACTTCCTACAAACTTGATTCTTTCTTATAAAGAAAATCAATTGACTTTTAAATTCGAAGGACTCTCATTAAGAAGTCCAGAAAAAATCAGTTATCAGTATATGTTAGAAGGAGGCGACGAAAACCAGGCAAAATGGTCACCTTCAACGCAAATTAACGAAGCAAAGTTTTCTGGTCTTCAGCCAAGCGAATACACTTTTAAAGTGAAAGCTGCAAATGAATATGGGACATGGAATAGCGAACCCCAAATATTTTACTTTGTTATAAAACCCCCTTTCTATAAGACATGGTGGTTTTATACGCTTTGTGTGATTTTAATTGTTTCTGTAATTATTTTATATATTAAATGGCGCGAAGCAAAACTAAAACGCGATAAAGCAGTACTTGAACAAACAGTTAAAGAACGAACTGCTCAAGTAGTAAAACAAAAAGAAATTCTTGAAGTTCAAAAACAGGAAATAACAGATAGTATACAATATGCAAGTCGTATTCAACGTGCTATTTTACCTACAGAAAGCCTGATAAACTCAATACTTAAAGATTATTTTATATTATATAAACCACGCGATATAGTTAGTGGTGATTTTTTCTGGGCAACTTCTAAAGATGATAAAGTTTTCCTTACTGTAGCTGATTGTACTGGACATGGGGTTCCTGGAGCTTTTATGAGCATGTTGGGTGTTTCGTTTCTTAATGAAATTGTAAATGAAAAAGGAATTGTGAATCCTGATGAAATTTTAAATGCTTTAAGGGGAAATATTATTAATGCACTTCAGCAAAAAGAAACTATGGGTGGCAGTAAAGATGGAATGGATATAGCTTTAGTTTCAATAGATGAAAAAAGAAAAATAATTCAATATGCTGGAGCCAACAATTCGTTATTCGTTATTCGTGAAAATAAACTTACCGAGATAAAGGCAGATAAAATGCCTATTGCAATTTATTTAAAAATGGATGGTTTCTTGAATCATGAAATCCCTTATCAAAAAGGTGATGTTGTGTATCTTTTTTCAGACGGATATTCGGATCAATTTGGTGGGCCTAGAGGTAAAAAATTCATGTCAAAGCATTTTAAAGAGTATTTAATTTCTATTCACGAATTACCATTGATTACGCAGCAACACAAATTAGATCAAAGAATAGAAGATTGGAAATTAGAAAGTAATCAATCACAAAATGATGATATTTGTGTTATTGGCTTAAGGTTATAGACTTAGTTATTTTTTTATTTTTTATAGATATTCAAATGTTTAATTATTTATTTAAAAACAATTTTTGTAAGTCATAAATATTTACAAGAAGTCGAGCAACCTTTTCGTATAAAAATATTGTCTATTTAAAAATCTGAGATAATTTCATAACAGTTCGCAGAAAATCAACATTATGCAAAACAAATTACGAGTTTACATTTTAAGCCTTTTTTTAATTTCAAGTTTGTCTTTTTTGAAACAGGAAGTTAAAGCAGTAACAGCTTATCCAAATCAAATTGTGTTTTCTCAACCAGATGGAAGTTCCATTACAATTTTTCTTAAAGGGGATGAGAAAATTAAATGGGCTCTTACAACTGATGGTTATACAATTATGTTTAATAGTCAGGGGATATATGAATATGCGACTCTTAATAGTAATTCTGAAATGGTGCCATCAGGAATTAAAGCAAATGATGTTGCAAATAGAAATGCAACAGAACTTAATTTTCTTTCACAAACCACACAAGGGATTTTTTATTCAAAATCGCAAATAGGTTATTTAAAGCAAATTTGGGAAATTTATGATGCTGAAACTAAATATAATGGGCCAAAGTCTTTCCCAACAACCGGGAATCGTAAATTGATTTGTATTTTAATGAATTTTACAGATAAAACTTTTACTTTTAGTAAAGCGGAATTTACAAATTTATTTAATCAGGTTGGATATGCTAATCTCGGTGCATTAGGTAGTATAAAGGATTTCTTTCTTGAGAATTCTTATAATCAGCTTAGTTTGACAGTTGATGTATTTGGTCCTTATACTGCTGCTAATAATATGGCATATTATGGAGCAAATGATGCAAATGGTAAAGATGTAAATGCAAGAGCATTAATTACAGAAGCGGTAAATGCTGCAAATCCATTAGCAAATTATGCTGACTATGATAATGATGGTGACGGAACTGTTGATGGGGTTTATGTTATTTATGCTGGTAATGGTGAAGCTGATGGCGGAGCTGCAAATACCATTTGGCCTCATGCATGGAATATTGTTCCTGTGATACTTGATGGTAAAACTGTAAGTAGATATTCATGTTCAAATGAACAAAGATCGGGTGGTGCTAATATTACAAGAATAGGTGTTATTTGTCACGAATTTGGTCATGTTCTTGGTGCTCCTGATTTTTATGATACCGATTATGCAACTGGTGGATCTTATACAGGTACAGGCAATTGGGACTTGCAGGCTGGTGGTTCATATAACGGACCTGCTGGAGATGGTGCAAGACCAGCTCATTCAAATCCTTATACAAAAGCATACATCTATAATTGGACATCACCTATAGTTTTAAGTACTCAAACTTCAGTTTCGCTTCCAAATTCTACTACTAATAATGTTTTTTACAGATATAATACAACAACAGATAATGAGTATTTTTTGATTGAAAACAGACAGCAAACAGGTTTTAATACTAATGTGCCATATCATGGAATGTTAATATATCATGTTGATGTAAATTATATTGCGGCACATCGCTCCAATTTAAATGCTGGAAGCCATCAGGGTTGTTATCCTGTTTGTGCTGGTGCAACTGGAAATCCACCTACTGTTTATGGAACTATTGATGGGGCAACATGTCCTTTTCCTGGTACAGGAGCTAAGACAACTTTTATGGATGCTACTACTCCATATGCAAAATCATGGGCTGGTGCAAATACAGGTAAACCAATTATCTCGATTGCAGAAGCTGGTGGTAATATAACATTCTGTTTTATAACTTGTCCTGCAGCAAATGACCCAACTGTTTTTTCGGCGTCTGCTATAAGTACATCCCAGATAAATTTATCTTGGACAAAAAATGTAAGTGCAAATCCAGTTCTGGTTGCATTTAGTTTAACTCCTACTTTTGGTACACCTGTTAATGCTACAGCATATATTGCTGGGAATACTATTCCTGGTGGAGGTACAGTAATCTATAATGGAGCCTTAACAACGTATAATCATACTGGTTTAAATCCAGGAACTACTTATTATTATAAAGCTTGGTCTGTTGTTCCAACAAATACATATTCTACAGGTGTTACTAATAATGCTACAACATTATGCGGACAAATCACAACCTTCCCCTGGAATGAGGGATTTGAAAATGGTGGTAATATTCCTAATTGTTGGTCGCAAGCATATGTTGCTGATGCTTGGAACTGGTCATTTAGGGCAGGAAGTGCTTCTGCAACTCCTACTACAGCTCATGGTGGTTCTTATAACGCAAATTTATGGGAAAGTGCAACTGCCGGAACAACTTATGAAACCAAGTTAATAACACCTTCAATGGTTTTGGGTTCATACTCTACAGCAACTCTTACTTTTTGGCATTATCAAGCAGTTAATACTGCAGCTCAGGATATTTTAAATATATATTATAAAACTTCAGCTACAGGTCCGTGGATGTATTTAGCTACTTATTCGGCTGCGGTTGCTGCATGGACACAACAAACAGTAGTTTTACCAAATTTAAGCAATGATTATTATGTTGCTTTTGATGGTACCGAATATGGTGGTAAAGGTATTTGTATCGATGATGTTCAGGTAACTATAACTCCTGTCTCAACTCCACCTGTTTCAAATTTTACCGCTAGTTCATTAACACCATCTGTTGGTGAAACAGTTGCATTTACGGATTTGTCTTCTAATGCACCTACTTCATGGGCCTGGTCTTTTAGTCCGGCTACCGTAACTTATGTTGATGCAACTACTGCTAGTTCTCAGAATCCTCATGTGCAATTTAATGCAGTTGGTGCTTATAATGTAACGTTAACGGCAACAAATAGTTTTGGCTCAAATCCAGTAACAAAAATAGCATATATTAATATTTGTTCTTTAGGAGATATTCAAACAACTGGAGTCTGGACAGAGCAAGCCACTGCCTTTCCAACTGCTTCTAGATACCCAACATATATTTCTATAGTTGATGCTAATGTTGTTTGGGCAACTGGTGGTGATGGATCTGGCGGTGGAGCTAGTGTTAGGGAATTTACTAAGACAGTTAATGGTGGCGCTACTTGGACTTATGGAGGAACATTTAATGGAATAGTTGCAGGAATGACTGATGCAACAATGATATTTGGAATTGATGCAAGTACTGCATATGCGACTTTTTATGATGGAGTTGCACCTTTAACAATTCCTGTTGTTGGTAAAACAACCGATGGTGGTGCTAATTGGACCGCTTCATGTACTTTTGCTAACAATACTACTAGTTTTCCAAATGTAGTTCACTTTTTTGATGCAAATAATGGTTTTTGCATGGGAGATCCTGCTCAAACTACGACTTTAGATATGGAAATATACACTACAACCAATGCTGGTGGTGCTTGGACAAGAGTGCCAGCAGCCAATATTCCTGATGCCGTAACAGGTGAATTTGGTATTGTAGGATTATATGATGCTATTGGAAATACTGCATGGTTTACAACGAATAATGGTTATTTATATAAAACAATTAATAAAGGTCTAAATTGGACTAAACATCAAATTATTAATACAGTTCTTACTACAAATATTGTAATCGAAATGAGCAATGCAAATATTGGTATTGTTCAGGTTAATTTGAGTGATGCAAGTTCTAATTCTGCAGGTACTGTTTATTATAGAACTTCAGATGGAGGAGTAACTTGGACTCCACTTGCAAGATCTGGGTTAACATATGATGGTGATATTGCTTATGTGCCTGGAACTTGTGATTCTTATGTTAATACTGGTTCTGACTGGTCTATTACTAACGGAATGGGAGTCTCTTACAGTATTGACGGAGGAACAACTTATGCAAATTTGAATGCTCCACAAGTAAATGGTGCAAATGTTCAAATGGGCAAAGTGGAATTCTTGAATACCAATACCGGTTGGGCTGGAGGTTATACAACAAGTGCAACTGTAGGTGGAATTTACAAGTATTCTGTTCCTGTTGTACCTGTTGCCGATTTTATTGCGGATGTAACATTAGTCCCTGTTGGAGGAACAGTTAATTTTACAGATCTTTCTACTGGAACACCTTCTTCTTGGTCTTGGACATTTAATGGTGGTACTCCAACTTCTTCAACTGTTCAAAATCCTGCAGTAATCTATAATACTGCCGGCACATATGATGTTACTTTAATCGTAACAAATGTTGCAGGAACTAATTCTATAACAAAAACAGGTTATATTGTTGTTGTGCCAGTTATAGTAACATGGCATTTCCCAAATGTAACTGATGATGCGATTGCAGATGGAGGAATTGCCGCAAATTTAGCTAAAACAATTTCCACAGTTGGTGGTGTAGCTGCTCCTACTTTTGCTACTGCAGGTGCTACTACTAGATGTGCTAGTGCTATTACTTGGGGTACTGGAAGCGGAACCAAATATTGGCAAGTTGATTATGTTACAACAGGATATCAGTCACTGAAAGTTTCATCGAAAATGACTGGTAACACTACCGCTGCTCCACGTGATTTTAAATTACAATATAGAGTTGGAGTTGCTGGGGTATGGACAGATGTTACAGGTGGAGCGATTTCTTTAGCTGCCAATAACTGGACAACCGCTACGGCTAATTTATCGAATGTTTCATTACCTGTTGCCTGTGAAAATCAAGCGCAAATATTTTTACGCTGGATAATGACTTCTAATATTTCTATAGCAGGTGGTGCTATCACAACTGCTAGGGCTGTCTATATTGATGATATTTTTGTTACTGGTATTCCACTTACCCTTACGCCACCAGTTGCAGATTTTTCTGCAACCCCTACTTCTATTTGTGTTGGACAAACAGTAACTTTTACAGACGCATCAACAAATTCCCCAAATTCATGGGCTTGGACATTTGCTGGAGGTACACCCACGACATCCACTGCTCAAAATCCAACTGTAACTTATGCTACAGCAGGAACATATACTGTTGGTTTAACTGCAGCTAATGCAGGTGGCAGTAATTTAATAACTAAAGCTATTACTGTAAATGCAGCTCCAACCGCTGCAATAACACCAGCAAGTGCATCAATTTGTGCAGGTGCAAGTTCAACTTTGACAGCCTCAGGCGGTACAAGTTACTTATGGAGTAATGCAGCAACAACAGCTGCAATAACTGTTACCCCAGCTGCGACAACAACTTATACAGTGACAGTAACGAATGCAGCAACATGTACAGCAACAACAAATGCAGTAGTAACTGTAAATGCATTGCCAACA
>CAIQJL010000367.1 GCA_903872185.1 uncultured Bacteroidota bacterium
ACGCCACGATTGTTTAGGGTATGAATAAAATTATATTTCATTTTACCATTTTGTTTGTCGTAAAATGTCATATTTACATCAGTTTCTGTAGGGTTCCCACTCTTATCCAAAAGATTAACTTGCAGGCTTGTGTTGTTTAGTGCTTGTGATATAACAATACCCAAAACTTCTTTGAATTGAGTTTCGTTTGCAGCATCGAAATATTGCCCAACACATTCAAAAGTTTTTTTAAATTCTATGTCTAATCCAACTCCAATAACAAATGGTTTTAACATTACACCTTGTTTTTGAAGTGCTAATGAAACAGCGCAAGGATCACCATCGCAGGCTTCAATACCATCGGTAATTAAAATAATAATGTTTCTGCTTTTAGTGCTTTTAGGAAAATCAAGTGCAGCACTTTCAAGAGAACGTGCAATTGGGGTAGTACCTTGTGGTTGAAGAGTATTGATAACTCCTTTTATCTTAGTGAAATTGTTTTTTGCAAATGGAACTTCTAGTCGAGTATCGTCACATCTTTGAGGTGGAACAGAATATTGGTGTCCGTATACGCGCAATGCTAATTCTAAATTTTCAACAGTTGACAAACTATCAAGCAAAGTACTCATCATCTTTTTGGCAACATTAATTTTGCTGTCGGTTTCCCATTTTGCGAGCATACTTTGAGAAGCATCAAAAACAAAAAGTATTCTGGTTAATGTAACTACCTGATTTGTTTGTTGTGCATATGATGTTTTAACAACAAACGTAAGAATAAGAAAGGCAATATATATTTTAACAAATTTCATTTAATAATCTCCTAATGTAACAGGAAGCTGAGCTAGGGCCTTTTCACATTGTTCGTTGTTAGGAGCATTGCCATGCCATTTATGTGTGCCCATCATAAAATCAACTCCCATTCCCATTTCTGTTTTCATTATAATAACGACTGGTTTACCTTTTCCAGTATTTGATTTGGCCAAATTCAAAGTGTCAACTACATTTTGCATATCGTTACCATTCATTTCTAAAACAATCCACCCAAAACTTTCCCATTTTGCGTGTAAGTTTCCAAGTGAAAGAACTTTTTCTGTTGGTCCATCAATTTGCTTGCCGTTAAAATCAATGGTTGAAATTAAGTTGTCAATACCTTTGGCTGCAGCAAACATTGCTGCTTCCCAAATCTGACCTTCCTGCAATTCTCCATCGCCATGAAGACTATAAACCAAATGTTTATCGTTTATCATTTTTTTTGCTAATGCTGCACCGCAGGCTACAGATAAACCTTGTCCGAGTGATCCACTTGCCATACGAATTCCAGGTAAATGTTCGGCAGGAGTTGGATGTCCCTGAAGTCTTGTATTTAATTTGCGAAATGTTGCAAGTTCGTTTACCGGAAAATATCCGCGATGTGCTAAAACACTGTACCAAACAGGTGAAATATGTCCGTTTGATAGGAAAAATAAATCTTCGCTCGATTCATTTATTTTAAAATTTTCAGGATTAACTTGCATTATTTCAAAATAAAGTGCTGTAATAAAATCTGCACATCCCAACGAACCTCCGGGGTGACCAGATTGCACTCCATGAACCATTCTTATTATATCGCGGCGAACTTGTGCTGCTACTGATTTTAAAGTTAAAATATCGGCCATAATTTATTTAATATGGCTGTAAAAGTAATGAAATAGGTTTGAGTATTTTGAATGGTTAATAAAAATTGGAAAAGTATAAGAAACTTAAGTTAGTTTCCAAGTTTCTCTAGCTCAGCATCGGCCTCTTTAGAGGTTTTATAACTTGCTTTTGCTTTTATTTCTTTAAGAATTGGTATTGCTTTTTCTTTCTCACCTTTTGCAATGTATGCTTTTGCAAGACAAAGTTTTGATTTCCATTTATTGTTGTCGTTATTTGAGCTAGCACCTTTTAAAGCATAAACTATTGCTGAATCTGTTTGTTCTTTATTTAAAAAATCATTGGCTTTATCTAAATCAGAAATTAATGGTTCGTTATTCTGAATAACAGAAGAAAAACTAGTTGAAGTTGCTATTGTTTCTTCGCTTGAAATACTTGGTGCAGTTGCCTGGCCTGTTGAAGCACCTCCTGATATTTCGCCTTTTGAATTCTCGGATTTATAAAATCCACGATCTACTTTATTTTTTTTATTTGATTCTGAGTCTTTTGATGTTAGTTTTTCATCAAGTTCAAGCTTTTTTCCATCAGTTAATATATCTCCAGCGACTGAGGATTTTCCGGGACTGTTTTCTTTTTCTCTATTGTTCGCAACAGTTTCTTTATCTGCTATATCAACATTAACAGTGTTAATTATTTTAGAATAATCAGATTCTAAAATTTCTTGTTGTTCTTGTAAAGTAATAGCTTCATCTTGATCATCGGAAACTATTGGTGCAATAAAATCTATAGCTTTATTGTCGCTCTCTTTAGCTTTTTGTTTTAATAAAGCATTTTTTCCAGTAACTTCAGATATCTCTTTTGTAAAACCTAAATTAACTGGTTGTTTTGCACCAGTTTCAGTTTCTTTGGGAAGATCTTTAATAACCTCATCCGCAACATAATTGATTTTTGAAGGAAGTAATAGTATTAATGAGGTTAATGCAACTGCTATAAATAATGATGCCGCTGTTGCATACATCCAGATTTTATTTTTTTTTGATATTTTATTAAAAATTTTAGAAACAACTTTTTCAGTTTCATTTTCAAGTTCCTTTTCGTTTGAGATTATAGAAATGCCTTCAATATAATCAGAGCACATTTCGCAATCGGCAAGATGATGTTCAACAACTCGAACTTGATCTCGAGAAAGAATTCCTTTCTGATAATCCCATAACGTTTGTTCTTCGGGACAATCAGTAGTATTAAACGATATGTTTGATTTACTGAGCATGGGTTTTTGTTAAGTAAATTTTTAAATTTCGTTTTCCGTTTTGAATAAAGCTTTTCACATCATTTAATGTAAAGCCAGTTATTTCTGAAACTTCAACATAACTTTTATCCTGAATATAAAAAAGTTCGATGCATATTCGTTGTTTGTCAGAAAGAGTATTCATTGCTTCGGGTAATTTTGAAATATTAATTTCTGTCTCGTCTTTTTCGTCATGATGTGGAACAGTTCCATTTTCCATAAATGATTTTTCGTCATTAATAAATCTGTTCGAGTTTTTAAACTTTGTTTTTTCTGAACGCAAATACATTAAGCATTGATTTCTAGTAATCATATGCAACCATGCCTTAAAACTTTTTACTTCAAATTTTAGTAAAGCTTCTATCAGTTTTTCAAAGACAAGCATTGTTATATCTCTGGCTTTTTCTTTATCTCTTAAATATTTTAAGCAAACAGAAAAAACAAAAGAGGCATAACGTTCAAACAATCGCCCAACAATTTCCGAGTTTTTAGTTTGTCGGTATTGCTCGATGAGTTCTTCATCAGTTTCAGCCGTACGTTTGAAAAGCTTAAGCAAAGAGTTGAATTTTATTATTCAACCGTAAAAATACAATTTTTACACCAAAAGAAATCAACAAGATTTTTAAAGATATTTAAACAGAAATATTTTATTAATTTTACAGTATATAACATTTTAAAATTTATACTATGATACATCAACTTCCTGCTTTAAAATTCGATCTAGATGCTTTAGTGCCAGTAATTAGCAAACAAACTTTAGAATTTCATTATGGAAAACATCATCAGGCTTATGTTAATAATTTAAATAACCTGATTAAAGAAACTAAATTTGAGAATTCAACTTTAGAAACTATTGTTAAGGAAGCCGAAGGTGGAATTTTTAATAATGCTGCTCAAATCTGGAATCACACATTTTATTTTGAAGCTTTTTCTAAAAATGGAGGTGGGGAACCATCAGGAAAAATAGCTGCGTTAATAGTGGAAAATTTTGGTTCTTTTGCAGAATTCAAAGAAAAATTTGCAAAAGCTGCAGTTACCCAATTTGGATCTGGCTGGGCCTGGTTAGTTGTAAAAGCTGATGGAAAACTTGATATTATTCAAACCTCAAATGCGGGTTGCCCAATAAAAGATAATTTAAAACCTTTGTTAACATGTGATGTTTGGGAACATGCTTATTATTTAGATTATCAGAATCGTCGTCCAGATTATGTTGAGGCATTCTGGAAAATAGTTGATTGGAAAGTTGTAGAAAATAGATTATAAAATAAAAAGTACTTAAAGTGCCTAAAGTTATTTAAAGCCGTAATTTTTATTGTTCTCATTAAAATCCGCTTCTGTAAAGGGCGGATTTATTTTTACTTCCAAGAATTTATATTGCTCATATAGCCCTTTGTCGTCATAAACTTCCATAAAAATTGGCAAATACGTTGATTTATCGATTAACATAGTTAATTTCATTGCGTAATCAGATGGTATATTTAAAACAGTACCAATAGGTATTTCATTAATATACTCTTTGAATTTTAAATTCCTTTCAAGAATATGATATTCACTAATATGCAATTTTCTTGCAAGTGAAGTAACAGTACAATTTTCTTTAACTGTATAAGGTATTATTTTGAATGAAGGATTACTAAGCTCAATTTTATAATAAGAAATATCGTCCATAGTTATTTCCCCTTTATATTGTGCAAGTTGTTTAATTTTGTCATTATTTTTATCAAATAAATAACTTAATATTTGTATAAAATAATCAAATCCAGCCTCGTAAATACTATGATGTTGTGCTTCTCTTAGGATTGTTCCCATAGGATCAAGCTCAATATTTATCCAAGGAAATGCTTTTGGGTTTACAAGTGCTTTTTTGGTGTATTTTTCGTTAATTAATACTTCTGCATTTGTTGGTGGATTTAATTGTTTAAAATATATTTTAACAGGCGAGACCTGTTTTTTTATATATGCCTCAACAGTTTTATATTCTTTTCCAAACCTTTCCTTTGAAATTATTTTTAACGAAAGTGTTTTAACTGTTTTTGATTTTTCAAACATTTTATTTGTTATGTCAATAGCATTTTGACAATAACTAAATGTTGAAAAAAGTGAAAGAAGAAATAATATAAAATATTTTTTAAGCATACTTCTAATAGAAATTATTAAACAAATATAATCAACTTATAATTCGGATGTAATTACAGGTTTAATTTTTACTATAGATTTATTTTTCCATTTTCCAGTTCGATAGTATATATATGATAGTGTCATTCCAGAAATCCAGGCCAAAGGAATAGCCCACCAGATTCCATGATAGCCAAAATATTTTGACATTACCCACGCTAGTGGAATTCTTATTAGCCATAATGAAAAAAGAGTAATAAACATTGGAATTATTGTATCGCCTGCTCCACGCATAACGCCCATATTGACAAACATTGTTGAATAAACAATATAAAATGCACTAACGATATATAAATATTCTTTCCCAATAGCAATAACATCTAAATCGGGAGTAAATGCTTTCATTAACCAACCAGGAAAAATAACAATGACTGCTGTAAGAACCATCGTAATAACTAAATTCATTTTTAAGGTAGCGGCATAACCTTTCTTAACTCTTTCTGATTTACCTGCACCCATATTTTGTCCAACAAAAGATGAAAGTGCGGCAGCTAAATTCATTGCTGGAAGACTTGCAAAGGAATCAATTCTAATTGCTACAGAATAAGCCGCAATAACATTTGTACCAAAAGTGTTAACAATGCTCAATAAAGCAATCATGCCTAATGAAACAAATGTTATTTGTAAGCCAGATGGTAATCCAATTAAGATACTTTTTTTGAAAACAAATTTGTCAAAAGTTAAATTAAAGAAAGAAAATCTAATGAGTTTGTGAGTCTTATTTAGATAAAAAACTGCTGAAATAAATGCAAAACCCTGAGCAATAACAGTCGCAATTGCTGCGCCAGCAATACCCCATTTAAAAACAATAACAAATAGTAAAACAAGAATAATATTTAAAACGGATGAAATAATTAAAAAATAGAGTGGTGTTTTTGAATCACCTAAGCCTCTTAAAGTAGCTGCAACTCCGTTATAACCAAAAATAAATATTATTCCGCCAATATAAATTTTTAAATAAAGTGCAGCTTGTGGTAAAATATCTGCAGGTGTATTTATCAGTCTAAGTATAGGCTCTGTTAAATATATCCCTACGCATGTAATTAAAATTGATGAAAAGAATAGAAAAATGTTCATTGTGTCCAATGAGCGTTTTACCATATTAAAATCTTTTGCTCCAAAAAACTGAGAAATAATAATGGTAAATCCCATTGAGAAGCCGATTATAAGTGATATTAAAGTAAACACAATTGGAGCCGATGCACCCACTGCAGCAAGAGCCTCTTTTCCTAAATAATTACCAACAATTACACTATCTACTATATTGTAAAGCTGCTGGAAAGCATTTCCAAGAAGCATTGGCCAGGCAAATTGTAAAATAAGGGAACTTTCTTTCCCAACCGTTAAATCTTTCAACTATTAAAAATTTTAACAAAGGTATGCTTTATAACAGTAATTTTAAAAAAGTGAATGTTAAAATTATTAAACAAAAAATGCCCTGATTCTAATTAAAATCAGGGCATTAAAAAAAACAGTTTTTATAATTCAGAGACTAACTCTTTAATTATTAATGTCATTAAAGGTTCGGCTTTTTCGGCAACACCTTGCACATCGGCATGAGTTACTTTTACTATTCTGCCAGGCACTCCTAAATCTGTAATAATTGAAATTGCAAAACAAGGAATTCCCATTTGATGAGCAACAATGATTTCTGGCACAGTTGACATTCCAACAGTATCGCTTCCAATTATTCTGAAATATTTATATTCTGCTGGAGTTTCTAATGTTGGTCCAGTAACTCCTGTATAAACACCTTTTTGAACTTTAATATTATTCCTTTTGGCAATTTTCTCAGCTTTTTCAATTAGAGTTTTATCATAAGTTTCACTCATATCAGGGAAGCGAGCACCAAACTCAGCGTTATGTTTTCCAATTAAAGGATTTGGGATTAAATTTATATGATCATTTATTATCATTAAATCACCAATTTCAAATTCTGGATTTACTCCACCGCTTGCATTTGAAACAATTAAGGTTTTTATTCCTAATTTTTTCATTACTCGAACCGGAAAAGTAACTTCCTGCATGTTATATCCTTCGTAATAATGAAAACGACCTTGCATTGCTACAACTTTTTTTCCAGAAAGATTTCCAAAAATAAGTTTTCCTTGATGTCCTTCAACTGTTGAAATTGGAAAATTCGGAATATTCTGGTATTCTAAAACGTGAGTTATTTCAATTTCGCGAACTAAACCTCCTAATCCGGTACCTAATATAATTCCAACTTCTGGAGTGCTATCTGTTTTTTCCTGAATAAATTGAGCTGATTGGTTTATTTTTTCTAACATATTCTGTAATTTGTTTATTAAATCTGTTTTTATCACCATAAAGAAAATCAATTTCTATGGGAATATAAAATATTGGTAATTCTTCTAATAAAATACTGTTTTGCGTCTCTCTTAATCTTAGCGAATCTTTTTCGGTGGTAATAATAATTTTATTTTCATCCAAAATGCCTTTAAATGCTGTTGAGATTTTAATAATGTCTTTATTATTAAAGATATGGTGATCCTTAAATTTTAAATGAGTTATGTTAGATGAAAAACGTTTAATGTGATTAACTAAATCGTTTGGACTAGCAATACCTGTTACTAAAAGAATACTATATTTATTTTTTGTGAAATTATAGTTAATAGCAGAAATTTTGCCAGGGAAAAGTGTTACTGGGTTTTTATATTTAATTGTTGTAAAATAGAGAGTCTGATAAGGAAATAGTTGCAAATCTTTTTCTAAAATACGTCTTTCAATAGGTTTAATTTCGCAAGGCATTTTAGTTACAATAACAATATTTGCACGTATTTTATGATGCTCACCTTCACGTAAATTACCATAAGGCAAGAGATGATCGGTGTGAAGTGGTCTGTTAAAATCAATTAATAAAATAGAGATTCCTGGTTTTACGTATCTATGTTGAAATGCATCATCTAACAAAACAACCTGAATTTTTTTGTCTTTATCTGAGACTAATTTATTAATTCCGTGAACTCTACTTTCGTCTACAATAACAGAAATTTCAGGATGATTATTTTTTATTTGTAGTGGCTCGTCGCCTGCTTCTTTTGTTGTAGAATTTAAATTTACTTCACGAAAACCTTTTGTCTTTCTCTTATATCCCCTGCTTAGAGTTGCGATACGAAAGTCGTATTTTAATAAACCGGCGATGTATTCTACATGTGGAGTTTTTCCTGTTCCGCCAACCGTAATATTTCCAATACTAATAATTGGAATGGCAAATTCGTGTGTCTTAAGTATGTTTATATCAAAGAGTAAATTACGAAAACTAACTATAAACCCATAAAGTAATGATAGCGGGTAAAGAAGTATTCCGTATTTTCTTTGTTTGCCTGACATTTCAGATTTGAAAACGTGCTAAGATAGTAAAGTTCAATAGATAAAAAAAACGCAATTTAAAAAACTCTTTAAATCGACTTAAAATCAGGAATTTCCTTAATGAAAGTAATTTCTTCGTTTTCAAAATTAACTTTACAACAAAGGTGCAATAACCCATTAGTAATTAAAAGAATATTTGTCCGGGTTACAATATTATATCTTCCAGCTTGAAGCAAAGTGTCATTTCCTATTTTTACTGATGGAGCCTTACATTCTGCAAGTAAAAGAGGAATTCCATCACTAGAAAAAACTACTAAATCACTTCTTACAGGGTTCCCGTTAACTATAAATGAATGTTCGAGTTTTATTAATCCCTCGGGGTATTTTAAATCTTCGATAAGGTACCAAACTAAATGCTGACGAACCCATTCTTCTGGTGTAAGTACAACAAATTTTTTTCGTAAACGATCAAAAATATGCAATTTGTTTTGCGTTTTCTTAATGTTTAGAGGGTATGTAGGAAAATTTAATATTTTCATTAAATATAAAAAGGCAAATGCAGTTTCATTTTTTCTATTCTATCAACAAAAATACTGATTAATTTTTTCTATAATCATTAGTTGGAACTATTAGTTTGCTTTTATAATAATTCCTTACTTTTGTGAAAAGATTTAAAATGAAAACAAAAGAAGAAATAATAGCAAATTGGTTGCCTCGTTATACCGGTAGGCCATTAAATGAATTTGGAGAACTTATTCTTCTTACTAATTTTCAACTTTATGTTGAATTATTTGCTAAATGGCATGATGTGCCAATAGTTGGCTTAACTAAACCAATGCCTAATGCTAGTGCAGATGGTATAACAATTATTAACTTTGGAATGGGTAGTCCGAATGCTGCAACAGTTATGGATTTATTGGGAGCTATTCATCCTAAAGGAGTTTTATTTCTTGGTAAATGCGGTGGAATTAAAAAGAAAAATAAGTTAGGGGATCTAATATTACCCATTGCTGCAATAAGAAGCGAAGGAACATCAAATGACTATTTACCTCCCGAAATTCCAGCTTTACCTGCTTTCTCGTTGCAACGTGCAGTATCTTCTGCTATACGTGATCACCAACGTGATTATTGGACAGGCACTGTTTTTACTACCAATAAGCGAGTATGGGAACATGATGATAGGTTTAAAAGATATCTTGAAAAAACTCGAGCAATGGCTATTGATATGGAAACTGCAACAATTTTTGTTGTAGGTTTTGCAAATGGAATTTCAACAGGCGCATTACTCTTAGTATCTGACCAGCCTATGATTTCTACTGGAATTAAAACGGCAGAGAGTGATCAGAAAGTAACAGAAAAATTTGTAGAAGATCATATTAAAATTGGTATCGATGCTTTAAAGGAAATTAGAAATGATGGTCGTTCTGTAAAGCATCTTCGTTTTGATGATGGAATCTGATTATGACATACGAGCAAATAATTAAAGAACTTAACAATAAGATTTATAAACCCATTTATTATTTAATGGGAGATGAAGCTTATTATATTGATAAGGTTACAGATTATATTGCTAACAATGTGCTTACAGAAGCAGAGCGCTCCTTTAATCAAACAGTGTTATATGGTAAAGACATTGATTTAGGGGCAGTAATTACTACTTCACGCCGTTTCCCAATGATGGCAAACTATCAGGTTGTAATTATTAAAGAAGCACAGAATATAAAAGGAATTGATGGGAGTGATGGTCCAGGGAAAAGTAAAAAACCAAATTCATTTCTTTTATATGCCGAAAATCCACCAAAATCTACTATTCTTGTTATAAATTTAAAATATAAATCGCTTGAAAAAAATCGTAAACTATATAAAGTTTTAGAAAAAACAGGTGTAATATTAGATAGCAAAAAACTTTATGATAACAAATTGCCAGATTGGGTTTCGGGATATGTTGCTCAAAAACAATTAAAGATTGATCCTACAGCTGCAAATTTAATAGCTGAAAGTTTGGGAAGTGATTTGTGTAAAATCGCAAACGAAATAGATAAGCTTTTTATAGTATTACCAAAAGAAATAAAGACGATTACTTCTGATTATGTAGAAAAATATATTGGAATTAGTAAAGAGTATAATAATTTTGAATTACAGAGAGCAATAGGATTTAAAGAAGTTTTAAGGGCAAACAGAATAGTTAATCATTTTGGAAAAAACATAAATGATAATCCGATACAATTTACTATAAAAGTATTATTTGACTATTTTGTTAAGATTTTAATTTATCATAGTTCTCAAAATAAATCAAGAGAAGTATTGGCTCCGGCAATGGGGATAAATCCTTTTTTTATTGAAGAGTATGCAAAGTCTGCAAGAAATTATTCTCTACAAAAAGTAGTGCAAAATATAAGCATTATAAGACAATTTGATTTAAAATCTAAAGGTGTTGAATCAGGACGAACAGAACCAGCTGAACTTTTAAAAGAATTAGTTTTCAGATTGATGCATTAATAAAGCATATTCAAACTGTTGATTAATCTTAGTTGCTTAAAAAAGTTATATAAATACCGGTAATAATAGCTGTTGTAATTACACCACTAATATTGGCTCCAATGGCATTCGGTAAAATAAATGCTTTAGGATTAACTTTTGAAACTTCCTTTTGTGCAACTTTGGCGGTAGTTGGAACACAACTAACAGCAGCAATTCCTATAGTAGGATTGAATTTTTTTCCAGAAGTCCAATATAAAATGTAACCACCAAATATGCCTCCAATGCCCGATAACAACAGAGCAATTATTCCCAGAACTAGTAGAATAAGAATTTTAGGATCTAATAGCAAATGAGCATCACATAAAACTCCTAGTAACAATCCTAATAAGAATGTTGATCCATAAAGCAATGGGCCTGTTATAAAATTATATATATGGGTTAAGCCAGATTCTCTTATTGCTACTCCAACAAAAAGTGATAAAAATAAAGGTGATGCTACTGGAAACAAAAAGCAAAGAATTATGCACATAGAAACTGCAAAAGTCAGTTTCATGCTAGAATTAATTTGTTTTTTCTTTCTTCTTTTTGGTGCTTCGGGTTTTATTCCTCTGATATGTTTAGGAATCATTAATCTTATAAGGTAGGGGTAACCGCCATAAGTTAATCCAAGATATAAATAAGCAACAACTGTAATTGGCACAAAAAGGTGTTTTGCCAGACTTAATGACGTAAATAAAACCATTGGTCCATCGGCACCACCAACCATAGCAATTGATGCCGATTCTTTTAGTGTAAGACCAAATAAAACAGCAATAGGAATTGTCAGGAAAGTGCCTAATTCGCCGAACATTGCTAAGAACATACTTTCAAACGGACGATCTAATAAATAGCTAACATCGAGCAAAGCGCCAATTCCCATGAATACAAAACATGCAATAAGACCATTACTAAACATAAAAACATAAATTGGTTGCAAAAAGTCAATTTGCATAATATTCATTAACTGATCTGGTTCGCTAATTAGTGGATCTAGAAATAAGTTGCCCATTGTACCATCTGGTAAAAACATTACACTTGCATTTATTGCCGACATACCTATTCCCATGGGTATCATTAATAATGGTTCAAGAATGCCTTTTTTACCAAGATAAACCAATAGTGCTCCTAATAAAATAAGAATTATCCTAACTATAGCTAACATTGGTTCAGAACTGGCAATAGTACCAAATCCTTGAAACAATTTAAAAAAATCAATGCTTTCCATTTTTATATTTTGTTAAAATTGCGTTATTCCCATATTTAGTGAGATTCATTAACCGGATTATAATGATCGTTAATGCCTTTATAAAAATCAATCAAATCACTATCTACTTCTTCCTCGCTAGTTTTAGCTAATGAAAAAATATTGTGATTATGAATATTATGAATTCGCCTCGCTCTTTTAACAATTGTTTTTGCTTTTTCGTCGAACAAGCTGTTAAGAATAACAGAGGTAAGCATTTTACGAATTAAAAAAATTATAACTGCAACTATCATTGCAATTATAAACGAAAAGCCAAACATTATTAATGTTTTTAAATATACATCACTCATATCTTGATATGTAATTTATTTTCATAATAAATTACAAAATTATCTGATTGCAGAGTTTAAAAGAATGATTTTTACTTCTCAAATAGATACTATAAAGCCAATTTATCTATATAAAATGAATTTTATAATATTAGTTGGTAAGCAATACTAATTTTAGTATTCTTATTTAAGATTTTAAAAAAGATTATTCAACTATCATTCTCCCAGTTACGCTTTTCCCCTTTTTGTGATTAATCTGAATAAAATAAAGACCTGGGTTATAATTAGAAATCGCAAGATTAATTTCTTTATCAGTAGTATTATAATTTATTGATTTAATTGTTTTTCCCTGCATGTCAATTACTTTTAATTCGTCACCAATTTTAAAATCATATTTTATAGTGCATGTTTGGCTTGCTGGATTTGGAATAATTCTAATTTCGTTATTAGAATCCATATAAATACTTCCTGTGCTATGATATAGTTGCCAGTTTCTTATTCCTAATGCATATTCGCCAATTTTTATACTGTCTGAAATAATATAACCTAATGAATTTGTTCCTGTTTTTGAGCTAGGAATAATAGTCCAATCAGATGAAGTTCTTGAACGGTATAATAAAACAATAGAGTCTGCAACATTTGTTATCAGTTGCTGATCAAGGTATCCGTTGTTTATACTACTTAATTTGCTGAAATAAAATTTTCCTTTCATAACAAAATTACTAGGAAAAAGGCCATCAATTTTCCAATATCTCTCATGAGAAATTATAACGCCGGGGATTTGTGTTTTAAAACCATCTGGGGCTACCCAGTTATGTTCAGCGCGAACAAAAGCAGAATCTGTAACATTAGATACAACTCCAGTAAAATATGTTTGATCAAAACTATATGTTCCTACAGTTTTAATTGTTTTATATGTGTCACTTGTTGCATCGTCAGTTTTTTCATATAAATCCATAAATGTGCAAACAGGAATAAAAGGTATGGTATAAGTTGCAGAAGCTAATCCACCCGAGATATCAATTGTTTTGGAAGTTTTATTCCATAAGCTATCCATAAAAGTAATTTCTAATCTATTTCCATTTGAGTATGTTGATCGGCCACGCATTTTTTCGCGGATGTATACCGTAACATCGTAGTTTGATGAATTAGGAATTACATTAAATGAATCAACTGCGAAATGCGGAAACCCTGAAGTAAAAACCCAACTGTTGAAAAAGCCACTTAAATCCATACCAGATCTTGTACTTAAATAATCACGCATTTGTGCTGAATTTATATCTTTAAATTTAAAAGTTTCAAGCAGGTCTTTTACACATGCATAAAAAAGACTGTCACCTAAATGAGATCTGAGAGTTTGAACAACTAAACTTCCTTTGTCATATGAAGATGATCCGTAGGTAATGCTATCAGGCACTTGGTTTAATGTTACATATCCACCTTCTTCAATTTGATTATATCTAAGTACTTTATTTAATTTAGTGCGCTTATTTGTTAAAAAGGTATTTTTTCCAAAGAATGCTTCTTCATATACCATTTCAGAAAATGTTGCCCATCCTTCATTTATCCACATGTCTTGCGCGCTGCTGCACGTTATTAAATTTCCAAACCATGAATGTGCAAGTTCGTGTGTGTATAGTCCTTCATAAGAAGTATTGCCATTAATGCAAAAATTAGGATATGCAACAGTTGTAGCATGTTCCATCGCGCCTGCATCAAAATCAACACCTACATAACCAACCCGCTCCCACCTGTATGGACCAAATTTACTTTCGAATAGTGTTAAAATGTTTTTTAAATTAACAAAAGACAGCACAGCTCTTAACGAATCCTGTTGTCTTACCCAGAGTTGAATGGGGATTGTTCCTTGTAATCCAATAAAAGTATCAGGAACTAACACATAATCATCAACTGCAACTGAAGCTAAATAAGTTGGAATTTCATTTGTAATTGCCCAATGGAATTCGCTTTTTCCGGAACATACAAAATTTGTATCTTTACCTAACAATGTGCCATTGCAAACAGCAACATGACCGGAAGTCGCTTGTACATTAATTCTAAAATCATAAGTTGCTCTGTCGGTAAAATTATCATTACATGGAAACCAGCACCTTCCAAAATTATGGGGAATAGCTTCAAAGCCTACTCCAAGGTTATATGCAGAATGTGACGTGAATTTAAACCCTCCCCAATGACTTGCTCCGGGATCTTCCTGAGGATTTCCGTAATAATATACAGAAACATTTAAAGTGTCATTTAAGTGAGCAACTTGAGAAAGTGGGAGAGAAAGTAATGTGTCGTCATAATTCCAAGTGAGTTGTTTATTTCCGTTAATCATTACAGAATCAATAAAAAAAGCTAATAAATCTAATTGAACAATATGTAGGTTATTTATTTTAGGTACAATTTTTAATTCAGTATAGCCCTTAATAAATTTATTAGTAATATCAGTAATGTCCAAATGAATATTGTAATTCAGTACGTTTATTGAGTCGGGGTGATATGATTTTTGAGAAAAACCAGTTTTGTATATTATCAGAAATATAAAAATTGAGAAAAATAATTTTGTTCTTCTTTTCATTTTATAAAAGTTATTATTCAATACAAATTTAAGTAATAACAGTTGATATGATCAAAGTTTTTTAATTCTTTTTGATAATTAAAAATTCTTTGAAAATAATATGACTTAAATCTTTACTTTTACTATTCTATTAAAACCAAAATGACAGATAAGCCAGAAAAATTATTAAGAAGCGTTAAGCCATCAAAAGTAATTTTTCCAATAATTATTGGAGTCGGGATAATTAGTTATAAGTTATATAACGAATGGAATGGTGATATTGTTAATTTGCTGTCATTTAGTTGGTTTATGCTTGTTTTTATACTAATCTCTTTTATAATGATGATTTTAAGAGATGTTGGTTATATGCTTAGACTAAGAATATTGGCTGAAAAAGAACTTTCATGGCGAAAATGTTTTAATATAATTATGTTATGGGAATTTGCATCGAGTGTTTTGCCTTCTGCAGTGGGTGGTACAACGGTTGCTGCTTATTTTATTTATAAAGAAGGAATTAATTTAGGTAAAAGCACCTCCATAGTTATGGCTACTGCATTTCTTGATGAAATATATTTTTTATTAATGTTTCCTATCTTATATGTTGCTGTTGGAAGTGTTGCTTTATTTGCTGTTGGCGGTAATATATATACAGATACTGCTTCACTTTTTGATAATAAATATTTCTATTTTGCTGTAATTGGATATACTTTAAAGTTCTTATTTACTTTGTTAATCGCTTATGCTTTATTTGTTAGTCCAAAAGGGATAAAAAATTTACTTGTTTTTATTTTTCGATTGCCAATTTTAAGAAGATGGAAGAGCAAGGCAGAAAGTACTGGAAATGATTTAATAACTTCGTCGTTAGAATTAAAGAAAAAAAGTTTTAAGTTTTGGCTTAAAGCTTTTACAGCAACATTTTTATCCTGGACAGCCAGATATTGGATTGTGAATTTTTTATTACTTGCTTTAATTTTTGGCCTACCAAATATAGATGCTGGTTCAATATTAACTTTTGGTGAGCATATATTGATTTTTGCACGGCAGTTAGTTATATCAATTATGCTACTTGTTATGCCAAGCCCAGGAGGAAGTGGTTTTGCTGAAGTTGTTTTTTCGGATTATCTGGGACAGTTTATACCTGTTGGATTTGTTGCTATTATGGCTTTAATGTGGCGACTTGTTAGTTATTATCCCTATTTATTTATGGGAGTTTTTGTTTTGCCAAGATGGGTAAAAAGAGTTTATTCCTCTGATAAACCTACCGAATAATAATTTCTACTTTTTTAAAAAAGTACGAATTATTTTGTGAAATAATATTTATTATTTAACGTGAGCACGATAAAAGAAAACGATGCTAGTTCGCCGCGGCGAAGAGTGAAATTCTGAAAGAATTTCGTATCGAAAACAAGTCGTTTTGTTCATTTCGATACAAATTTTCTTCGAAAATTCACTCAATGTAACAAAACTTTATATTCTATTATTTTATATCGAACTCACGTTATTTAGTTATAAAAACTTATTAGTGAGGGCAAAACCACCGATTTAGATAAGTTTGCACTGATATTAACTAAAAGATAAAACAATAAAACCCCACCGTTTCCGGTGAGGTTAATTTATATTGAATTTAAACTTGTTAAAGATTAAAATCTACGATTGCCACCTTCTCTATTGTAGCCACCGCCGCCGCCGTTGCCGCCTCTTGGGCCACCGCCGCCGCCATTACCGCCTCTGTAGTCACCTCTTGGTGGACGGCTGCCTTCTTTTTTCTCTTCAGCTTTATTTACAACAATTTTACGACCACCGATTTCGGCACCGTTCAATTCGTTAATAGCTTTTTGAGCTGATTCGTCATCAGACATTTCAATAAACCCAAAACCTTTGCTTCTTCCTGAGAATTTGTCAGTAATGATCTTTACAGATGTTACTTCACCGTATTCTTCAAAAAATTCTTTTAATTCAGTTTCCTTTACGCTAAAGGGAAGACTTCCAACAAAAATGTTCATAATTACCTTGTTAATTTAAATGAATAAAAATTTTGTCAAAAATAAGCTATTTTTAATTAAAAAACGATTGTTAGTAAATATTTAATAAAAAAAGTTTTAATACTGATATTTTTTACTGTCAACAGTAACTTCAATTATATCAGAATATGACAAAATTTCAATGCAGCCATTGAATTCGTTGTGAGCTACAAATCCGTGATCGTTAAAAGACTTATAATCATTTATCGGAATAAAGTAAATAAATTCCTTTGTTTTTAGAATAAATTGATGCCTTGCTTCAATCAAAAGCTTCGAGAATTCCTGATATGTGAATTTATTTGTGGTCATGCTTTACAGAGTAATTAAACTAGTAAACGAAATTATCCGTATTTTGTTTGTGAAGTTACAAATAATATTAAGTCTTATTATTTCATCTATATGTTTTAAAATTAACTTTGCACTATGCAAAATGCTTCGTATCCATTAAAGCTTGATCAGATTCACGAATTAGATAATTTGGAATTAGTTGCTGGTAGTGTAGTTGAAGGTTTTATTACTGGTTTACATAAAAGCCCTTTTCATGGTTTTTCGGTAGAATTTGCCGAACACAGAATATATAATACAGGTGAGAGCACAAGGCATGTTGATTGGAAACTTTTTGGAAGAACCGATAAATTATTTGTAAAAAAGTTTGAAGAAGAAACAAATCTTCGTTGTTATATTGTTGTAGATACTTCATCTTCAATGCTTTTTCCGTATCGAGATAATAAAAAAGTTTCTAAACTTACTTTTTCTGTAGTTTCTGCAGCGGCGCTTATTCATTTGTTACGTCGTCAGCGTGATGCTGTTGGACTTACACTTTTCAGTAATGAAATTGATTTGCAAACTCCGTCACGTTTATCTTCAGTTCATGCTCGGCATCTTTTTAATGAACTTCAAAAGCTTATCAGTCCTGATTTTACCGCTTTAAAACGAACTACTTCTGCAGCAAAATCATTACACTTAATAGCCGAAAACACACATAAACGTTCGCTGATAATACTTTTTAGTGATATGATTTCTTCTGAAGATCCTGAGGAAATATTTGCAGCACTTCAGCATTTAAGGCATAAAAAACATGATGTAATATTATTCCATGTAACTGATAAAAAGTTAGAACAAGATTTTACTTTCGGAAATAGGCCATTCCGTTTTATTGATATGGAAACTGGTGCTGAATTAAAATTAAACCCAAATAATATTCGAGAAGAATATATTTTAGCAATGAATAAGTTTTTAAGTCAGTTAAAACTTAGGTGCGGGCAATATAATATTGATTTGGTTGAAGCTGATATAAACGAGAATTTTAGCGAAGTTTTACAGCCTTTTATTCTCAAAAGAAGTAAGTTATATTAAAGAATCTGGCATTTTAGGAATTGAGAGAAGTAGTTTTTGAGAATCTTCTTTATCATGTTTTAACTGATTAGTTAATTCTTCGAGCCCATTAAATTTTATTTCATCTCTTAATTTCTTAATAAAGTAAATTCTTATTGGCATATTATATATGTCTTTTGAAAAGTTAAAGAGATTTATTTCAATCGTCTTTATTTGTGATTTATTATCAATAGTTGGCCTAAATCCAATATTTAGCATCCCCGAATAAATAATGCCATCAAGTTCTGTGTATGCTGCGTATACTCCATTTGAAGGAAGTAATTTTAAATCATCGTTTAATTTGATATTAGCTGTAGGAAATCCTATTGTTCTTCCAATTTTTAAACCTTCAACTACAGTTCCTGAAATAAAATAATCGTAACCTAACATTTTGTTTGCTTGGTTAATATCTCCAATTTCGAGAGCATTACGAATTTTTGTAGAGCTAACATTTAAACCATTAAAATCCAATGCTTCAACTTTGTGTAGTTCAAAATCAAATTGTTTTGCAAATTCTCCAAGTGTATCAAATTTTCCAGTACGTTCTTTACCAAATTGATGATCGTAGCCAACAACTAAAGTTTTAACGCCTATCTTATCTACTAATATATTTTTAATATACTCCTCTGAACTTAAGTTTGCGAAATCTTTAGTAAATGTTTGGCAGTATACATACTCAACACCTAATCGACTCATTAGCAATCTTTTTTCTTCGAGGGTATTTAATAAATTAAAGCTCCCTTTACCTAATACGTGACGAGGATGCGGCCAAAAAGTAAAAATAACTGGAGTTCCATTTTTTTGTTTTGCAATTGAAATAGTTTTCGCTATAACTTTTTGATGACCAAGATGCAATCCATCAAAAGTTCCTGTAGTAATTACAGGATGTTTCAACTTTAATATTTCACCGTTTTCTATTACTATCACGTTAAAAAATTTAAAATGCAAAGATATAACTTAAAATTACTGAAGAAAGCAACCACTTTTTATTGAATAATCTTTTAATTTTGTTCGTTAAATAATTTAAATATGAAATCAATATTAATTTTTCTTGGAATTATAGTTTTACTATACTCATGTAATAATGGAAATAACGGATATTCATTATCCGGAAAAGTAGATGGTGCAAAAGGTAAAGTTATTTATCTTTCTTCATCAAATAAAACAGATTCAGCAAAAATTGAATCTGACAATACTTTTAAATTTGAAGGTAAAATAGCTGAGTCGGATTTTTTTAACTTGTATTTTGATAAATTAAATCCAATTTTATTATTTATTGATTCTGTTGATGAGATTTTAATTGAAACTGATACTGCGAATTTTGCAAGTAAGTATACAGTTACAGGATCTAAAACTTCTGAACAAATAAGAGATCTTCAGGAAAAATTGAATGCGTCTTTTTTTAAAATTCAAAATCTATATGATGAAAAAGTTTTAAAAGCGGATAGTTTAAGTATAGATTCAATGAGAACAATTTTTACTAATGAAAGTAATGCTATTATTCAAAATCACAGACAAGAAGTTTTCAATTTTATAAAAAATAATCCATCTTCATTTGCATGCTTGCCTGCAATTTATCAGTCATTTGATAGCAGAAATCCTGTTTTTACTTATGAAATGGATGCACCTTATTATCATTTAATAGATTCGGCTTTGATGGTAAAAAGTCCTAAATCAAAACACACAAAAGAGTATCATAGCCAGATAGTTGAATTTAAGCAACAATTTGCACAGCAGAAAATTCAGGAAAATAAAATTCCAAATGGAATGGCTGCACCTGATTTTGAAGTTCCGTCACCTGAAGGTAATATGATAAAACTTTCTTCTTTCCTTGGCGATTATGTTTTATTAGATTTTTGGGCTTCGTGGTGTTCACCATGCCGACAAGAAAATCCTGCAGTTCTTCAAGCTTTTAATCAATTTCAGAAAAAAGGATTCAGAGTATTTCAAGTTTCTTTAGATAAAGATAAAAATGAATGGACTAAAGCAATACAAAAAGATAATTTATGGCAATGGAAACATGGAAGCGATTTACAATACTGGAATTGTGCACCGGCAAAACTATATGGAGTACAAAGTATTCCTGCTAACTTTTTAATTGACCCAAAAGGGAAAATTGTAGCAAAGAATTTAAGAGGACAACAATTAATTGATGCTTTAACTGAAATTTATAAGAAGAAATAAACTAAGTTTATTCAAAAAAATCTGAAAACCTTTAAATACTTTTTGATATTTATAATTCTTCTGCCTTTTTCGTTGGCAGGTCAGAATTATTTTCAACAACGTGTGGAATATAAAATATCTGTAAAGCTTGATGACAAAAAAAACGCTTTAAGTGCTTTTGAAGAAATTATTTACAAAAATAATTCAACTGATACACTTTCATTTATTTATTTTCATTTGTGGCCAAATGGTTATAGTAATACTTCAACCCCGATGGCTTTACAAATGGAAAGAAGTAATAATTTAAAATTTTTTAATGCACCCGATTCTATACGTGGTTATATTGACAGCATTGATTTTAAAATTGATAACAAATTAGCAAAATGGTCATATTTAAAAGACACAAATGATATTTGTATATTGTATTTAAATGAAAAATTATTGCCCGGAAAATCGATAAATATTGCTACACCTTTTTATGTAAAAGTTCCCGGAGATGATTTTTCAAGATTAGGACATTATGGTCAATCATATCAAATAACACAATGGTATCCTAAGCCTGCTGTATATGACAAATATGGCTGGCATTATTTTTCATACTTAAATCAGGGAGAGTTTTATTCTGAATTTGGTAAATTTGAAGTTAATATTACATTGCCTGAAAACTATACTGTTGCAGCAACAGGGGTATTGCAAAATCCAGATGAAATTCTGCGAATTAATGAAATAGCTCAAAATGCTAAAAGCATAACAACGTTTAATAAAAATGAAAATAGTTTTCCTGTTTCTTCTAAACAATATAAAACGATACAATTTATTCAGGATAGTATTCATGATTTTGCATGGTTTGCCGATAAGCGCTTTCATATTTTAAAAAGTAATGTAGTTCTTCCAAATAGCCATAAAATTGTAACAACGTGGGTATATTTTACCAATATTGAAGGAAATTTATGGAAGAATGCAATAAACTATGTTGATAGTGCAATTTATTATTATTCGAAATGGGTTGGCGATTATCCTTATTCTAATTGTAGTGCAGTAGAATCTGCATTGGGTGCTGGCGGTGGAATGGAATATCCAATGATTACAAATATTGGTTGGGGTGGAAATGCTGCTGCTTTGGAAAATGTTATTGTTCACGAAGTAGGACATAATTGGTTTTATGGAATATTAGGAAATAATGAACGCGATCATCCTTGGATGGATGAAGGGATAAATAGTTTTTATGACTATAGATATTCTAATGATATAAGGAAGAGAAGTGGGTTAGAATATATGGGTTTTCTTAATAAAGTTTTAGGTTTAGGGTCAGAGATAAAGTTTGATTTCAATAAAA
>CAIQJL010000368.1 GCA_903872185.1 uncultured Bacteroidota bacterium
GTGAGCCATATAATGGATACTTAGTTTATCAAGGCGGAGTGCCAGAAGTAGAAGATTTTTTAAAGACATTTCATAAATAGTTTTTGGTGAATTTTATTGAAAAGCTTCGCTCGGAACTTAAAAAACCATTACCTGGTGAGAATTCTCAATTTGAAATGGCTTCTGGTAATCGTATCTTTTATAAAGAATTTGAGCAAACAGAACCACATCGTCACGGAAGCGTTTTAATTTGTCTTTATTTGCACGATGCTAAATGGTCGGTAGTTTTTATTAAACGAACAGTTGGACATGGTCCACATAGCGGACAAATGGCATTTCCTGGAGGAATGGTTGAAGAAGAAGACGAAGATTTATATGCAACTGCTGTTCGTGAGGCTGAGGAGGAAGTTGGAATAAAAAAAGATCAGGTAGAGTTTGTTGGAGAATTAAGTCCTTTGCATATTCCGGTAAGTAATATAATGGTTCATCCATATATTGTTAGCATGAAAGGAAAACCAATTTTAGTTGGAAGTAAAGATGAAGTTGAAGAAATTTTAGAAACACCTATAGAGGTTTTTTTTGACACAAAAAATCATTCTTCTTTCACTTTTGAATACAAAGAAAAAACATATACATCTCCCTGTTTTATTATAGAAGGTTATAAAATATGGGGAGCAACCGCAATGATTTGGAATGAGTTTTTATCGGTTTATAAGAATATAAAATAATGTCAAGAAAACACACAACACGACAAGTAATAGAGAATGTTGAAATATTAGACGTAGCTGCTGAAGGCAAGGCAATAGCTAAAATTGAAAATAAAGTTTTATTTGTGCCATTTGTTGTTCCTGGTGATATTGTTGATATTTTAATAACAAAGAAGAATAAAAATTATCTAGAAGGTAAAGTTGTTAAAATTGTAAAACTTTCTGAATTAAGAGTTGATCCTTTTTGCTCGCATTTTGGAGTATGCGGCGGTTGTAAATGGCAGAATTTGCCATATGAAAAACAGTTGTATTTTAAGAATAAGCAAGTTATAGATCAACTCCAACGAATTGGGAAAATAGAGATAGAAGAAATACTTCCAATAATACCTTCCGAAAAAACAACAAATTACAGAAATAAACTGGAATTTACTTTTTCTAATAAACGTTGGTTATATGACGGGGAAGAAGAATTGCCTAAACCAACTGATTATTGGGGTGCAGGGTTCCATATTCCCGGACGATACGATAAAGTTTTGCAGATTGATAAATGTTATTTGCAGGAAGATCCTTCTAATGCAATTAGATTGGAAGTTTATTCTTTCTGTATAGCAAATGAAATTCCTTTTTTTGATTTAAGATTGCATATAGGTTACATGCGTAATCTTATAATTAGGAATACATTAGATGGGCAAATAATGTTGATACTTTGTTTGTTTAGTGAAAATGAACATTGGCAAAATATGTTGTTATCACATATTACAAGTAAATTTCCTGAAATCACTTCTATTTATGTTGCAATTAACCCTAAACTTAATGATAGTTTAGATGGAATAACCCCTGTTTTGTATAGTGGTAAAAGTTATCTCACTGAAAATCTAAATGGCTTAAAATTTAAAATAAGTCCTAAATCTTTTTTCCAAACAAATTCCACACAAGCTGCAATTTTGTATCAAAATGTTAAGGAATTTGCACAATTAACCGGAACCGAAATTGTATATGATCTATATTCTGGCACTGGAACCATAGGGTTATATTTAGCTAATAATGCAAAAAAGATTGTTGGCATTGAATTTATAGAAGATGCAGTAATTGATGCCCGTGAAAATGCAATATTGAATAATATAACAAATGCTACATTTTATGCCGGCGATACAAAAACAGTTCTTAATAAAGAGTTCGTTTTAGCAAATGGAAAACCTGACGTTATTGTTATTGATCCACCTCGAAATGGAATAAGTAAAGAAGTTGTTGAAACAATACTTAATGTTAAACCTACTAAAATAGTTTATGTAAGTTGTAATCCTGCAACACAGGCAAGAGATCTTGAGCTTTTAAACTTGGATTATAAAGTGATTAAAATACAGCCTATTGATATGTTTCCTCATACACATCATGTTGAAAACATTGCCCTATTAGTTATTAGATAGATACAATGTTATCAACAAGGTTATTAACATTTTATTAACATATTTTATTAAATTACAGTAATTTAGTATTTTTAGCCAAGAGGAAATCCTTATCTTTTTAAAAATTAGTGTTCTATATTAGAAAATATGGTTAATTTTGTGCCGTAAATCTAAATTTAAAAATTATGAAAAAATTTGCTTTAACTTTATTAGTAGCATGTACAGTTTTTACTGTAACAAATGCTCAGGATTTAAAATCAAAAGAAGGTGTTCCTGTACTTCCAGAAGCAGGTGATTATGCTATTGGAATTGACGCTACTCCATTTTTGAATTATTTTGGAGGTTTTCTTTCTAATGGTGGTGCTGTAGCTCCAACATGGAATTTTACAGACGCTACACAGACAATAAAAGGAAAATATTATGTAGATGCTGAAACAGCTTACCGTGCTGAAATCAGATTAGGTTTTGGTTCAAATACAGTAAAAAACATGGTAACAGACAGAACAGTTACTACACCATCTGTTTATCCTGCTTTAGATCCTCAAAAAGAAAACAAATGGAAACAAGGCAATACTAATATTGGTTTAGGAGTTGGTCTTGAGAAACACAGAGGAAAAGGTAGATTATCTGGTTATTATGGTGCTGGTGTTGGAATTTATTTCAATAGCACAACAGATAAATTTACTTATGGTAATGCTTTATCACCTACAGGTACTGTTGTAACAGTTAATGCAGCAGATGCTTTTACTGGTGCAGGTAACGTTGGTGCAACAGTTAATGACACCTATGGCAATTCTGCTCGTATTACAGAAAGAAAAAATGGTTCTGTTATTGAATTAAATTTAGGTGCATTTGTTGGTGCTGAATATTTCTTTTTACCTAAAATTTCTGTAGGTGGCGAATTTGGTTGGGGACTTGATTTTGTAAAGAATGGCAAAACTTCAACCACAAAAGAATCTATTGGTGGAACTACAGTAGGAACACAAACTATTGAAGGAGATAAAGCTGGTGCTTTCGGTTTTGATACAGGTAACTTTGGTGGAAAAGTATATATGATGTTACATTTCTAAAAAATCTTTTTAATATTTAAAAAGCCGCTTCTATTTTCGAAGCGGCTTTTTCTTTTATAATAAAACTATACTACCTTTATGGTAATA
>CAIQJL010000369.1 GCA_903872185.1 uncultured Bacteroidota bacterium
GCAGCTTCAATTCCTATTCTCCATTTATCTTCAATTTCATATGCTAAAGTAAGGGCTAATTTATCTTTAGGATTAAAAGTCATATTGAAATCTATTAAAGTTCCTTCCTGTTTAGCTTCAGTATGATTATAACCTACATAAAATTCCCAAGATTTCCAGCCAAATCTAATGTATGTGTCGGAACCAAAGCTATTAACTTTGTAATTAGCATTTGTTATAAATTTGTTGCCTAAAGAATCAATATCAAGTATTGTAGAATTTGTTATATCGGTATAATAAAGAGCTTGATTAATTTGAACAGAAATATTTTCGAACATTACAAAGTGGTAATTAATGTCCATGTTTATACCGTTTGAAAGTTCTGGTTTTACTGAATTACTTATAGAAATTAATCTTGCAAAATCTTCTGGCTGACTTGTAGTAAAAAGATTTGGAATTTTGTATCCTGTTCCATAATGTAATCTTACAGAAAGTTTTTCTCCCGGTTTATAAAATACTCCAATTCTTGGTAAAATAAACCAGCTATAGCGATTATGGTAATCTGCTCTGATGCCTGCTTCTAAAGATATTTTTTTTAATATCTGCCATTCTTCTTGGGAAAATATTCCAATTGTTTGATAATTGTAATTATTGAAATAAGTTGAATCTCCATGCTCTTTGTTAAACTGTTCTGTAATTAGATTAATACCTGAAACTAAAGTGTGTTTTTCGGTTTTAAGCAAGTGATTGATTTCTGAGTACGATGAAATTTGTTTTCCTGAAAAGTTAAAGCCTTTATAATAAAATGAGCGGTCAAAAATACTTCCTGTTGATTTTAAATTCAATGAGTTTTTATTATTTAAATCATATGATATATGACCGTCAATTGTGCCTCTTAATACCTTTTCGAAAAACAAGAAGGGATGAATGGTATCTTCAGAATTTTTAATGGCATACATATCGCCACCTCTGCGATTGTCTGAAGTAAGAGTAAGGCCAATATCTGAATTTATTTTTTTGCTAATGTAAAAAAACAACCGCGGATGAATTATAATGTTATTTTGTTCAGGAATTTCGGCAAAGCCATCTTTATTAATATCCATAGCATTTTTTAAAGCTCCACTTGCAAATAAAGTTAAACCAAAAGATTTATTTTTCATACTTAAAAAAGTACTGATATCGCTCTCTTTTAATGAAGTTTGATTTAATATTAGTGTTATATTTGCAGAATCAGAAGGAGTTTTTGAAATAAAATTTATTAATCCTCCAATTGCACCACCACCATATAAAGTTGAAGCTGACCCTTTAATTATTTCTACTTGTTTTAAATCTAGTGGAGGAATTGAAAGAACACCAATACTTCCAGAAAAGCCTTCATATAAAGGTAATCCGTCTCTTAAAAGTTGTGTGTATTTATAATCTAATCCTTGCATTCTAACAGCATCGTTACCATTTACTGGATTTGTTTTTTGAATTGTTATTATTGATAAATCTCCTAAAATACTTCCTATACCACCTGGTACAATTGACGCTTCTTCTTCCATTTCATCTTTGCCAAGTACTTCTACTTTCATTGGTAAATCTTCAATTCTGGAATTTGTGCGAGTTGTTGAAACTGTAATTTCTTCTAATTCTTCTTTTTCTGGTGAAAGAAGTATTGTAATTGATTTCTGATTTGTCAAAGGAAAATCAACTATTTTATTTTCTTGTTTATATCCAATAAATCTAAAGACTATAATTTGTTTTCCATTAGGTATATTATTTATTTTAACATTTCCATTAATGTCACTAGAAGCCCCTAGTTTAGTGCCTTCAATTATAATATTTACACCAGGTAAAAGTTCGTTTGTTGTACTGTCTTTTACTTCGCAAGAGAATGTGTTCTGCGAAAAGATTTGTAATGTTGAAACAATAACAAATAATATTGAAAATAATATTTTCATTTTAGAATGTTAGTTTAAATTCATGTTTCTCGTTAATGAAATTATATTCAATTTTGAATTTATAAAGATCTATAATGCTTTTAACTATAGATAGTCCTAAGCCAAATGAATCAGTATTTTGTTGATCTTTGTTAAATCTATAAAATAAACTTTCTATAGGGAATTTTAGTTTAGGTCCTGTATTTTTTATAGTTAATGAATAAGGATTTAAAATAATCTCTAATTTTCCATTTTCAAAATTATACCTTATTGCATTTTGCAAAAGGTTATTTATAAGAATTTCGCAAAGGGAATTATTTATAATAATGGTTACTTCATTTGAAATGTTTTTAGTAATGTTTATGTTTTTATTATTTGTAAAATCAGATAAATTTAAAAGTGATGTTTCAATTATTTTATTTAATACTATAGGCTGAATGTTATTAAATAGATTGTTTTCAATTTTTACAAGTAGTAGTAATGTTTTATTTAGTTGTGATAGTCTTTTTACAGATTGTTGAATTGAAGCTATAATTGTCATTTCATGATCTCCAAGTTGTTTTGATTGGATTAATAAGTCTATTTTTGATTGAATAACTGATAAGGGAGTCTGAATTTCATGCGATGCATTTTCGGTAAATTCCTTTTGTTGAACATAATCATTATACACTATTTCCGTCATATTGTTTAGTGCATTATTTAGTGAATTAAATTCCTTGATATTTTCTTTATCAAATTTTATGTTTTCTGAATTTGAAATCTTATAATTTTCTAATTTGTTAATTGTTTTGTTAAATGGTTTCCATAATTGTTTAGATATCCACCAATTTATTAAAATAAAACCTATTAATAATGCTATAAAAACAATAGCAAGAGAACTTATTACTCCAAAATATAAATCTTCAGTTTCTAGAGTTTTTTTACATATAGTTATCTCATAATTCTGATTTTTAATGTTACTTATACATGCTAATTTTCTAAAAGGAATTAATTCATTTTCGGTTAAGTCAAAAATGGACGTGTCC
>CAIQJL010000370.1 GCA_903872185.1 uncultured Bacteroidota bacterium
ATATCTGAAACAGAATTACAAGTTCCATTTCCTGAAGTAGTAAGAGTTAAATTTACAAAACCAGCAGCAAGTTCTCCAGCAGTTGGTGTATATGTAGCTCCAAGCGTTGTGTTATTTGGTGCAAATACCCCAGTTCCACCTGACCATATCCCTCCAGTGGCAATTGTTACTGCTCCGGTAAGTGTTGTAATGTTATTGTTTTTACATTTTGTTTGGTCTATTCCTGCATTTGAAGTTGGAGAGGCTGTATAAGTAATTCTCATTATATCTGAAGCTGCAACGCAAGTTCCATTTCCTGTTGTTGTAAGAGTAAGATCAATGAATCCAGTGGCAACTTCACCTGCTGTGGGAGTATAAGTAGCATTTAAAGTATTAGGATTAGGGTTAAATGTTCCTCCACCACCAGACCAAGTAGCACCAGTAGCAATTGTAATAGCTCCATTTAATGTAATTGTAGGGTTATTTCCGCAGATAGTTCTATCTAATCCAGCATTGGCTGTAGGGGCAGAAGTAAATGTGATTATCATTTGATCAACTTCTGCAACACAAAGGCCATTACCTGTAGTTGTTAGGGTTAAAGTTTTAGTTCCAGCTAAGATATCTGCTGCTGTTGGAGTATAAGATGCATTTAAAGTAGTATTATTTGGTAAGAAAGCACCTAAACCTCCAGACCATATTGCACCAGTTGCTCCTGTAATAGTTCCTGCTAATGTTGTAATTGAATTATTTGCGCACTTTGTTTGATCAACTCCAGCACTAACAGTTGGTGCGCTGGTATATGTAATTACCATTTGATCACTAACTGCTGAGCAATTCGCATTTCCTGTAGTTGTGAGAGTTAAATTTACAAATCCAGATGCTAATTCTCCTGCTGTAGGGGTATAAGTTGCGTTTAAAGTAGTATTATTAGGAGTAAATAATCCAGTACCACCTGACCAAACACCACCGGTAGCGACTGTTGTATTTCCAGCTAAAGTTGCAATATTATTGTTTTTACATTTTGTTTGATCAACTCCAGCATTAACTGTTGGAGCAGTGGTGATACTTATTGTAATATTATCACTAACAGATGAACAATTACCATTACCTGTTGTAGTTAGAGTTAATGTTACATTACCAGCACCAATCTCACCAGGAGAAGGAGTGTATGAATTGTTAAGAGCAGTGTTTCCAGGAACAAAACTTCCTGTTCCTCCTGACCATATCCCACCTGTAGAAATTGTTACCGCTCCATTTAATGAAACAACCTGATTGTTTGCGCAAACAGACACGTCTGGGCCTGCATTTGCTGTAGGTGCATTTGTATATGTAATAATAATATTGTCACTTACTGCGTTACATGTACCGTTTATAATAGAAGTTAAAGTCAGAGTTACATTGCCAGTAGCTAGTTCAGCAGCTGTTGGATTATATGTTGCTGCTAAAGTTAAATTATTTGGTGTGAAAGTGCCACCGCCACCAGACCATTGGGCACCTCCGGCAATAGAAACATGACCGCTTAAAGTATAATTAGGATTATTTATACAAACAGACGCATCAGGTCCAGCAGTAATCCATGGTGCATCGGTAATTGTTAGTATTACTTGATCGCTAACTGGAAAACATGAACTAGTTGAAGTTAATGTAAGAATTACTGAACCAGCTATAGTGTCTAAAGTACTAGGATTATAAGTTGCATTTAAAGTAGTTGCATCTGGAGAAAAAGTTCCAGTTCCACTTGATGTCCAAATGCCAGTAATTGCACCACCAGTTACACTTCCATTAAGAGAAGCTGTTGTATTTCCGCAAATAGAAAAATCAGCTCCGGCATTAACAATAATTTTAGCAGCAAACTCTGAAAAGAATCCATAACGACAACCAGTTGTTCCAGCTCCATTAATTAATCCCATTCCAAATACATCAGTAGAATTTGTTAATTTCATAGCCACTCCCTGTGGCACTTCTAATAATGAAAATTGTTTGCCAAATGTAGAAAGCCACATCCCTCCGGTGCCAGGTACAACGGCAAAATCAGCCGCAGTAATACAAAGCGGATTGCTTCCGCCAGTTAATGTAAAGTTACCTTGATTTCCAGCTTTTACCATTATGTTTAAATAGAATGCTTCAGTAGTTGATCTTACAAAGCTTACTGATTTAGATCCTGCACAATTTAAAGGAGGTAATAAAGCTGAACCAAGTTCGCAACCGAAACCAGTTACTTGAGTGCAATAAACAGGTTTATCTGTATGAATATAGTATCTGTTATTTGGAATATTATCTTGAAAATAAGTTTCGCCAGCAAATAAGGTTTTAACAGCAACAGGATTACCATCAAGATATACTTTTGTGTTATTTTGAGTAGCTAAAATAAAAAAACTTTCACCTTCACCTGCATTTACTTGACCTTTAATTACTATGTAATCAGTACCTATTATGTCTACTGGTACAATCTGATCACCAATTAAATCATAACAGCCTCCAGAAGGGTTATGTCTTTTAGAATCTTCTTTTACTGTTATTGCTATTGGTTTATCAGAAATAACAACTGCACCTGAAGGTTGATTTACAGGATTTTGATAATTTGCTCCTGAAAAACCACAAGAATAGGTTTGCCCACGGTTTAAGGTAATTGTAAAGGGAGTATTTGGGACAAGATGTCCATCAACTGGAACACGTGAATAAATAATTACACTAGTAGCGTTTTGAGTGGCAACAATATCGAATGTTGATAATGCAAGTGGGGCCAATCCTGTTTGATTATATAAAGTTCCAGCTAGCATACTGTTTTGTGTAATAGGAATGTAGAATTCCGTTCCTAAAGCATTAGCTCCTTTTAAAGCAAATATTTCATTATTGTTACTGTTGTTTACTTCATAATAGGCTGTTATAGGTACAGTTGAAGTGATTAATAGACCTTTGTTGTAAACTATATTTGGTGTTAAATTCTCAATTAAAGCTTTATAGTTATTTGGCGCTTTATCTAGTCTAATACTAACTGTGCCATTAGCTGGAACAAGAATTGGATTAGGCACGGTTATAAAGGCAGGGTTTGCAGGTTGAGTTATTGTTACCGTTCCTGCTATTGCTGAGGTGTTTGTAAATCTAAACATCGGACAGGTATCATTATGTCCCGCTGTAACTTCTGGTGCTGCAAACCAAAACTCAGTTCCAGTTTGTGCTTTTATAATTCCAGATAAAGCAATTATAAGTATCGAAATTACGTATACTTTTTTCATAGTAAATAGGATTAATTGAATAATATTTTAGGTTAAATCTAAGTCAAATTCCTGTATAGACAATAATGTTTTACGGTATTATTATTCTTTGGTTTCAGTTAAAAAATAAAAAAATTAGATGCCTGAAATTTTTACTTTATAACCTTTCTCGGTAAGTAATTGCGACATTTTTATTCTAAAATCTCCTTGGATTAATATTTCATTTTCTTTTACACTCCCGCCAACTCCGCACTTAGTTTTTAAATATTTTCCTAGATTTTGTAAATCAGCTTCAATGCCAATAAAACCTTTAATTATAGTTACGGCTTTTCCTGCTCTGCTTTTCTTGTCAAGTAAAACAATCAAATTTTGTTGTTGAGGTGAGAGAGTATTTATAATTTCTTCTTCAATGCCAAAATTAAAACCAGGATTTGTGCTATATACAATACCAGTGTTATTTCTCTTTTTCATTATACTACATTATATTTTGATTGCTAAAACTGTAACGTCATCTACTTGACTATATTCGCCTTTCCAATCTTGAAAAGTTTTTTCTAGTTCGTTCTTATGAAGTGTAAAATCTAAATCGTTTATTTTGATTAATGTATTTTTTAAATTTTGAGTTAGAAATTTTTTACGAGAAGGTCCTCCAAATTGATCTGCAAAACCATCACTAAATAGGTAAATACAGTCATCTTTTAATAATTGAAACTCTTTTAAAGAAAAAGGTTCCATATGTTGATGAATAGCTATTGGCATTTTGTCGCCTTTAAATTCATGAAGTTCTATTTTAATGTTGTTAATTGATTCTGAATGATATTTCCTAACAATGTAACAATGATTGTATGCACCTGCATATTCAAACATTAGATTATCTGTGTTTATAGCGCACAGGGCTATATCTAAACCGTCTTTCTGTTCGTCAATAAACCCCTTTTGTTTAAGAGATGAAATCATGTAAGTTCTTAACAGATCCAATATTTCTGCAGCATTTGTTACTTCGTCTTTTAATACGATTTCATTTAAAAATGATATTCCAAGCATACTCATGAAACCTCCAGGAACGCCATGCCCTGTACAATCTGCAACACCAAATAATATCCAATTATTAATTTGAGTAACCCAATAAAAATCACCAGAAACAATATCACAAGGTTTGTAAATAATAAAATATTGTTTTAAAATTTCGTTTAGTTGTTCGTTAGATGGGAGAACCGCTTCTTGTATTCTTTGAGCGTATCTTATGCTAGATGTTACTTCTTCGTGAATCTCCTCAATGCGATCTTTTTGTTTTGTTACTAAATCTCTTTGTGCTTCAATTTCATCACGTTGAGTTATGATTTCTTCTTTTTGTTGAGTGATTTCTACATTTTGTTCTTTTAGTAATTTGTTAGCAGATTTCTTTTGAAAAAATAATCTTAATAGAAAGAATGATAAAGATAACACCAGTATAATCACGCAAATAGATCCATAAATAATGTATTTTTGTAATCGCATTTTTGCGAGTTGCTCTTTATTTTTTAATTCACTTACTATTTTATTCTTATTTAATAGTTCAATTTCTTTTTCTTTTTTTTCTGTTTCGTATTTTGTTTGCATTTCAGTAATTACCCTGCTATTATTATCATTGAATAGACTATCTTTAAATTCAATGTAAAGTGTTTTGTAGAAATAAGCTTTTTCGTATTCTCCTGTTGAAGCATAACAAATAGCTATATGACTATAATTATCAATTATTTGTTCTGGCTTAGATATTTTTTTAGAAATTTCTAAACTTTGATAAAGGTATTTTAATGCAATTTTGTATTGCTTAAGTTGACTATATGTAGATCCTAAATTATTTAGGATAATAGCCATTCCATTCTGATCGCCTAACTTATTTCTAATTTCATAAGCTTTTTTATAACACTCAATTGCTTTATCTGGTTCTTTTTGGTCAAGATAAATGCTTGCTATATTGTTATATATTATGCCTATACCTCGGGGTATATTGGCTTCGGTAAATAGTTCTAAAGATATTTTATAATAATAGAGAGTAGAGTCGCTATTGTGTTCTGGGTTTTCTTTATCTCCAAATACGTTCCCAATTCTTGCATATGCATTTGCAATTTGAGCTTTAATATTTGCTTTTTTTAAATGAACTAGGGCGTTTTTTGAATATTTTAATGCTTCTTTAAATTTACCTTGATCTAAAAGAAGAACTCCAATTGCAATCTTTGTTCTACCAGTATTATTTTCATCTTTTACTTTCTCAGAAGCTTTTAATGCTAATAAATAATTATCCATTGATTTTGGATAATCTCCAAGTTCTTTCCAAGTTTGACCAAGTCCTAAGTATGACTCAATTAATCCTTTAACATAGTTTTCAGTTTCGTAAAGATTAATGGCTTCCTGAATATTTTTAATAGAATTTTTATATTCTCCTTTATAAAAAAGAGCGCTACTTATTTTTGAAAAAGCATCTGCCGATCCTCTTTTGTATTTTATTTTTTGTGAAAGTGTTAATGCGTTTTTAGCATAAGTATAAGATGAATCAATATTAATATTATAAAATTTTTCAGCTAAATTATTTAATAAATTAACTTTAGTAGTATCTGATTTCGCTTTATTGCATAATTGTTGAAGACTATCAATTACACTTGCGTTAATTTTTAGTGTGAAATAAAATATGGTAAACAACAGAAAAACAATTGTATAATATTTCCTCATCTAAAATAATTATATATTAATATTAAGCATAGTTACGTCATCAACTTGTTCAAGGTTTCCTTTCCACTTATCGAATTGTTCTTTCATGAATTCTGACTGTTCGGAAACGTTCAGTTCACTTGAACGAATCAAGAA
>CAIQJL010000371.1 GCA_903872185.1 uncultured Bacteroidota bacterium
AATGTTAATCCGAAAATAATTGTCCATGCTAGTGGCCCAAAGAACCCTACATTATCACCACCAAGATGAATTTTTGGATCAAAATGGCTGAATAAACTTACAAAATCAATATTAAGTCCTATACCCAAAGGTACAAGTCCAATAATAGTTGCACTTGCAGTAAGCAATACAGGAGTTATACGAGTTTTACCAGCCAGAATAATTGCCTCGCGTGTTTTTAAACCACGTTCTTTAAGTACATCTGTGAATTCTACTAACAATATTCCATTTCTTACAACTATACCTCCAAGAGCAACAACGCCAAGTCCTGTCATAATAATTGAAATAGTCATGTCAAATATTATAAATCCTAACAATACACCTATAATACTAAATATTACTTCTGACAGAATTATTACTGTTTTTCCGAAAGAATTAAATTGTGTAATTAAAATAAAGAAAATAAGTAATAATGCTAATACCATTGCTTTAGATAAAAAGCCCATTGATTCTTTTTGATCTTCCTGCTCACCTGTAAGTTTTATTTCAATGTCTTCAGTTTTATTGAAACCAGGTACGGCCTTATTTATTTTTGCTACAATTTCATTAGCAGTATAACCAGTTGTTATATCAGAAGAAAGTGTAATAACTCGTTTTAAATTGTATCTTTTAATTCCACCAAAAGTGTTTTGGTATCTTATTTTTGCAACAGACGAAAGCGGAATACTTCTTAACACACCAGAGTTCATGTCGCGGTATGTAATACGGTGATTTAATAGTTTGTCTATATTATCTCGTACTTCTTCAGAATAGCGTAATTGAACAGGATATTGATCTTCACCTTCACGGAATTTTGTTATTTCTTTTCCGAAAACAGCAGTTCTAAGTTCGCCACCAACCTGTCCGGTCATAATTCCTTCACGGTTCGCTCTTTCTCGGTCAATATCAATAATTATTTCAGGTTTACCTTGTTCAAAATCAGATTTAAGCAATTCAATTCCTTTGATATCTAAAGAATCAAGATAGTGTTTAAACATTACCGAAGTATTAATTAGTTCGTCAAGATTTTCTCCACTAATTTCAATATTTACAGGCTTACCAGTTGGTGGTCCCATCTTGCTTTTTTCTACTGAAATTTGGGCGCCAGGTATGTTTTTTACAGATTTAGACAATAAATTAAGATAATCTGAAGTGTTTTCACCATTACGTTTTGAAAATTCAACAAAGTTTACAGTAACTTTTCCTTGATTGGGTGTTATTGTACCAAAATCAAATGGATTACTTGATGCACCTAGTGCAACATTACTTATAACTGATTCAACTATTTTATTGTCTTTACCAATAATTTCAAAAACTTTTTTCTCAACTATCCTTGTAACTGAATCTGTAACATTAACACTTGTGCCTACTGGCATTTTAACTAAAACAAAAATGTTGCTTGGTTGATTGTCTGGGAAGAAAACTACTTTAGGTTTTTTAATGCCTGTTATAACAATGGTTAAAATGAATAACCCTATTAATCCAAGCATTAAATATGTAGGTCTTCTTTTTGATAACGACCAACGCAATATGTTTTCATATTTTGTTAGAATTTTGGGTAAGGTGTTCTTCTGGAATTTTAGAATCATAAATTGTCCAATAAACATATGGAACAAATATAATAATGCCATAAACACAATAAAATTTCCTATTCCCCAAACCTGAAAAATATAGAATGGTAATGATATGCATGTTATAATTAGAGCATTTCTAAAAATCCTTTTTTTACTTAATTTATCTTCTTCATTATCATGTGTCATGAAATTAACTGCAAAAACAGGATTAATTATGTACGCTACAAAAAGAGATGCTGTAAGTGTAATAATTAAAGTTGCAGGAATAAAATACATGAAGCTACCAACAGTTCCTGGCCAGAATAACAATGGAAAAAATGGTGCTATAGTTGTAAGTGTACCTGAAAGTATTGGAACGAATACTTCTCCAGCAGCAGTCTTTGCCGCTGTGTTTATACTCATTTTTCCCTTATGCTGATTAAATATTCTATGCGTGTTTTCAATAACAACAATGGCATCATCAACAACAATTCCCAGCGCAAAAATAAATGAGAACATTACAAGCATATTCATTGTGAAGTCAAAACCAGGCATAACAATATATGCAATAGCCATTGAAAGTGGAACTGCCAAACCTACAAAAACAGCATTGGTAAGCCCCATGAAAAACATTAGGATAATGGTAACCAAAATAAAACCAATAATTATGGTATTGTTTAAATCGGCAAGTGTATTCCTTGTTAATCTTGATTGTTCCCCAGAAACTGTAATATTTAAATCTTTTGGAAGTTTTTCTTTTTGAAGATCTGCTATAATTACTTTAATGTTATCACTGGCGTCTAATAAATTTTGTCCGCCTTTTTTAACAACGTTTAAAGTAATTACATTATTATTGTTTAAACGTGCAAAGCTTTCCTGTTTTTTAAATGAGTCTTTAACTTCTGCAATGTCAGATAATTTTAACAAAGCACCAGCGCTACTTTTAAAATTAATGTTTTTAATAGTTTCAACATCTTTAAATTCACCTGTAACTCTTATAGAACGTGTCATTCCTTGCAAATCTATTGTCCCGCCTGAGATTGTCATGTTTTCTACAGAAATAGCTCTTTCAATATCTGAAAATGTACAACCTGACATTTGCATTTTATACATATTAACATTAATCTGAATTTCTCTAGAAAGCGCACCTACAATATCAACACGTGTAATTTCTTTTAAAGATTCAATTTTGTCCTGAAGAATTTCTGCGTATTTTTTTAATCTATCTAATGGATAATTTCCTGAAATATTAAGATACATTATTGGAATTTCAGAAATATCGATTTCCATTACTGATGGATCTGCTGGTAAGTCATTTGGTAGCGATGATTTTGTTTTGTCAACTGCATCTTTTACCTTTTGTTTTGCTTGAGCTACATCAATACCTGTATTAAATTCTACAACAATAGTAGAAAAATCCTGTATGCTGTTACTATTTATTTTTTTAACTCCGCTTATAGATTTTAGGTTTTTTTCAATTGGCCTTGATATAAGGTTTTCCATATCATTTGGCGATGTGCCAGGGTAAATAGTATTTACTATTATTTTGGGTATTACAATTTCTGGAAATTGTTCTTTCGGAATAGTTGAATAATTCCAGATTCCAAAAATACATATTATAAATACCAGCACGTAAACGCTTGTTTTATTGTCTATAGCCCAGCTGGTCGGTTTAAATTCTTTTGTTTTATGTAGTTTCATTTTATTCTTTATTATAAATCTGCACTGTTTAACCTATTGAAAATTTATAATTCAATTTTCTGGTTTTCTTGTATGTCAAATAAATTTGATGTAAGTAGAATATCGCCTTCACTTAATCCTGTATTGATTTCTGTTAAACCGTTATAGCTAAGTCCTATAGTTATTGTTTTCTTAGACACTGTATAACCTTTATCGCTTTTTAATGCAATCCAAATAAATTGTGATTTTGAATCTGTTTGTATAAGGTTTGCAGGTATAACAAAAGCCTCATTGTTTCTATAATCAAGAATATTCATTATAGCAATCATATTTGCTCTGTATTCAATTTCGCCTGGTTTTACGTATGATTCAATCTGGAAGGTTCTGTTTATTGGATTTATATATTTACTTGTAAAATCAATTTTTGCATCAAAGGTTTTATTGTCTTCTGGAAAAGTTATTTTTACTTCATTTCCTTGTTTAATTTTTATCGAATTTACTTCAGAAACATCAGCCACAATTTTAACTCTGTTAAAATTAATAACTCTGAATGCTACCATACCAGGAGCCAAACTTTGTCCAATTTTAACAGGTGCTTCTTCTATAGTACCTGAAATAGGAGAAGTGACTTTATACATGTCGTTTTGTTCCTTTATAGTTTTAATTTGATTTTCTATGTTCTCTTTGTTATTTTTTGCTGAAAGATATTGCACTTCACTTCCAATTTTCTGATCCCATAAAGATTTTTGACGATTATATAAATCAGTTAGAAATACCAATTGAGTGTTAAGTTGATTTAATGTTTGTGTAACCATTCCTGCATCAAGTTCAGCTAATATTTGTCCTTTTGAAACTTTTTCGCCCTCTTTTACATAAACCTTTGTAACAACACCCATTGCCTGAGATGTTGCAATTACATTTTCTTCTCCATCAACTTTGCCTGGTACTTCAATATAATGGCTGAAAATTGATTTTTTAATTTCTATAAAAGAAATTTTTGTATTACTAGCTAAAAGTGTGGTATCACCATTACTTTTAATTTCATTTTCTAAAACTTTAATATCATTGCCAAGTTTTTCGTATTCGGCTTTCATTTTATCAAGCTTAACTTTCTTATCTCCGTTACATGCAGTAAACATTATAACTGCTGCTATTAGAACTAATAATTTTGTGTTCATTTGTATAATTTGTTTTTGATTTTTTTTTCTTAAAATTGTTTACTATTAATTTAAATTAAGGAGTTTCTCCATTTTTGCTTTTGCATTTAAAAGCTCCATCATTGATGTGAAATAATTGGACATAGATTGAAGATATTGGTTTGAAGCCTGTGTTATTTCAGTACTAGATGATAATCCTTCTTTATATTTTATAATTGTACGTTTCTGAATTTTATCAGAAAGTCGCATATTTTCTTTGCTGGTTTTAAATTTATCAAGCGCAGTCATTAATTCACTTTTCGACTTTTCGTGATCAAGTATTAATCCCTGAGAAGCTTGTTCTTTAGTAAACCTTGTTTTATCTAAAGCTATTCTTGCCTGTTGTACTTTTGCATGTTTCATTCCACTACTGAAAATTGGAATATTTACTGATAATCCAATCATATCAGGAGCAGTAAAAGAAAGAGAATGTGAATTAAAATTTTCATTATGCGCATAAAATGCAGCAATGTCTGGCAAATAAGTTGATTGGTTATATTTAACATTTAATAATGACAATTTTTCCTGACTTTCTAAAAGTTGTATCTCAGGAGTACTTGAACCTTCAAAAGGTTTAATTGTTATTTCCTGTAAATTGTTTTCGTTAACAAAATTTTCTATTTTATCAGTTAATTCTATTTTGCTTGAAAGATCTAAGCCCATTTGAAACTTTAATAGATTATAAGCAATTTCTACCTGACGAGCAATCATCATGCGTGAATCGTTTAGGTTGCTCAATGTTAATTTCATCTGGTCAACATCTGTTTCTTCAATAAATCCCTGAGCATACATTTGCTCCATTTTATATTTTAATTTTTCTGTGTTAAAGTATGTTGAATCTAGTACATTTCTGTTTTCTTCTGCAACTAAAACTAAGTAATATGCACTGGAGACAGATTGTTTTAAGTCTTTTTCAGATTTTGTTAAAGCTAGTTCAGATAAACTTTTAAATGTTTTTGCAGTTTGTAATCCAACAATATATGAACCACTGAAAATAAGTTGAGTTGCTGTAATATCCAGTGTTGAACCCCATTTCATGTCGCTTTCTTTCACAGTTTCAGGAACTCCCGGGTTTTCCATATTTCCCCAGCCTTGGTTAGTTGTTAAATGACCTAATGTTTGATCAACACCATACATAAATGTTCCTATTCCGCTTAAACCAGAAAATGATTTAATAGAAGCTGGAACTGTAAGCATATAGGTTGCATTAAGTTTTGCACTTACTTGAGGTAAACCTATAGCAGTAGTTTCCCAAATTTTCTTTTTTGC
>CAIQJL010000372.1 GCA_903872185.1 uncultured Bacteroidota bacterium
ATTGAAACAGAACTATTAAAAGGATTGGGAAAAGCCTTAATACTTTCATATTTCTCAGTTATTGTCTGCTCAGAGCTTGTTTGTAGACTATCGTAACAATTTACATCACCAATAAAATAAGAGTCGGCAATATCTTTATTGTGTAATGTTCCTGTTTCCTGTGTTGGACGTGCAGCTCGAACATATTCAACATGAACTCCGGTTGAGGAAACAGTTACTCGCGCATGACCTGCATTAGGAATAATGGTGCCATTTACATATCCAAAAGCAGTTGTATTTGGCACATTCTGAAAATTAGGCATACTGGGCTGCGGTAACTCTTGATAAACCAAACAATTTAAATCTTGCTTTGCATATAAATGGTCATGACCATGAAAGAATATTGTAACTCTATTTTCTTCAAATAAATCTTTTATTGGTTTATACCAACCAGGCCTATTTGCAACCCAACCATCAGTGCCATCAATATTGGCACCACCCCATTCATATTTATCTGCGTATTCAATTCCACCACGACCCAATTTATCACCACCAATTAATTGATGAGCAAAAACAAACTTAAATTTCGCATTAGATGTTTCAAGAGTTGTTCTTAACCAATCATATTGTTGTTTACCTAATGTCCATCGCCAGCCATGTAAACTATCAGGTTTTGGATTAGTATACCAATATGGATCGAGTACTACAAAAAGTGCATCTCCCCATGTCCAAGCATAATAAGCTTCTCTTTTTCCAACATAAGTGTAATTTGTTGTATCACCTGTATAAAAATTATCAGGAATAGGATTAGTATAATATTTTTTACGAAAATTTGTACTCCAAACAGCAATATTTTCTGAAGTACCATTTAGAAACCACCCTACTTCACCTTCATGATTTCCAAGAAGATTAAATAATGGAACACTATGACTGGTTATTTCATAAAATGACCGCAACAATTTACAACGATAAGGTATAGTATCTTTTGGAACTACACCACTTACATTTTTTAATTTTTCTGACATAAAGTAATCACCCAGATCAAGCATGAAATCAGGTTGATCATCAAGTTGATTTTGCAAACAAACTCTATATAATGCTGTATCTGATCCAGAATCTAAATGAGGATCTGCTTGAACAGTAAATGTAAAAGACTCTCCAGCTGGTCTGGCTGTATGAAAAGTATATTCTGGTCTGTTTGTAATTAAAGTATTACCTAGATGTCGATAATTCATTTGATAGAAATACTTCGTACTAGCTATAAGATTAGTAATATTAAATGTAGCTACCGCTTCACCTGTTGTATCTGGATTAAATAATTGCCAACTTGTTTGATCTGTATAAACACCACTTGTAGTGCCGTAAGAAATTTTTACTTCAACTGTATCATCAAAAATCGCTCTAACCAAAATGGAAGAATTTGTAGGCCTTCCAAGTATCTCTTTGAAAATTATATTTTGTCCAAAAGAGTTTAATAAACAAAAAATATTTAAGGTAATTAATAGTAGGGCTGATCTCATTTATTTAGTTGAATTATTTTTATTAAACTTTCGCCAATTTAATTTTCTGGTTAAAATTATAACGTAAAACTTCACGATTAAAAAGAAATCAACGAACAGGTAATTTTACTCAGTAGAATGTGATTTTTATTCAGCCAGAATTTGAACCAACAGAAATCAAATGTATAAGCCTGAATAATTGCTACTTAAACAAATAATCGGAATTTTCTAAAACAGGTATTTCAATGGGATCTGAAAATAAATACGTGCCTTTAGGGAAAACATCGGAATCTCTAATTGTTTTTAGTTTTTCTCTTTGATCAGTATTTAACGATTTATATATTTTAGAAAAACAAATTGCATATATATATGACATCTCTCCATCAAGTTCACCATATCTTTTAATCAAAGAATAGACTTTTTCTTTATCAGGTGTTTCATTTTTCATAGCTTTTCTTAATTCGGTAGAAACATCTGTTCGTATCTGAATAATTTCTTTGAGCAATGGTTCCTGATCTTTAATAATTTTATTAAGTCCTTCTTGTTGTTCTGGAGTTAAAGTCTCAACAAAATCGCGACCTTTATCACCTGTTAAAGATGTACTTATTTTATAATCATGATTACCCATTGCAGGATAATCTTTCATATAAAAACCACCAAAATAAGTTCCATGACGTTCTGGGCAAAAATAAATATCAGCTTTAACAGAGCCTGCATACCAACTAAAAAGTTCGCTTGCATATGTCATTACACCTACATGTGCACGATGTGACAAAGACTTTTTATCTAAATTCTCAGGTAAATCAGGCCATGTAGCCGAATTACTAAAATCCAGTTTAGCAAGTGCTGCCTTTTGAGATTCATTAAATGAATAAATAACATTTCCCACAACAATTGCTCTATCATAACTCAATTCAGCATCTAACTCATAAAGCATTGAGCAAAACTTAATCACTTCTTCTTTGGATAACTCTTTTTTACCTGTAGGAATTTTTCCTTCTAATTGATTCCGAAATGCTTTTATTAATACCATACGTTTTTTGGCAAATTCATCATAAATTGATGCTTGTTTATTTGCCAGTTCTTTTAATTGCTGAAGTTGTTCTGACGTTATTATGCTTATAACATTATTCGCAATTTTTGTTAGAAAATCTGTATTATGGCCCATCTCATTTTTATCATTATCTCGCATATACTGAAAGCCATTAAAATCGGCAACTTTACCTGGGGGGAAAAAACAATCTGCACCAAATGTTCCAGTAATAAAAGCTAATCCATTAAATGCTACTGTGTGTAATTGCGCTCTTTCTGATGTTGCTTGTTCAATTGTATACTGTTTGTCACGAGGAGGCTTATCATTTCTGGGCTTTCTATCTTCCTGAGCATTTAATTGTAACGTTGAATTTAAAAGAAAGAATACAAAAATAAGGAAGATGACTTTTAAATTATCTGATTTCATATTAATTCTCTTTTATTTCATAACTGTACATATTCTTTTTATTTTCAGAATTAATGCTTGTTCCAACGTATTCAATTTTCGCATCTTTTTCAGAAACAGAAACTCTTATATATCCTGGACCATTAAGAATTATTCCATTTACATAACCACATTCTTCACCATTCCTGACATTTCCAACACCTTTAGCTCCGGGCTGAGGAATACATTGATAAATTATCCCATCTTTTTCCTGTTTTGCAAAAAGATGATCATGACCATGAAATACGGCAGAAACTTTATATTTTACAAGCAAATTATGTATAGGCATTTCCCAACCTTTACGATGATCTTTAAAACCATTGGTGCTATCAGCATTCATTCCTCCCCACTCGTAAAACCCTACAACTTCTGATCCACCACGAGCTTTGCCTTTAATATCTCTGCCCCCAACAAGATTATGAGTAAACACAAATTTAAATTTTGCTTTACTCTTTTCAAGTGTCTTTTTCAACCAATCATATTGTTCTTTACCAAGCGTTCTTTCCCATGGATCATCAGAACCAGCTCGTGGAGTATACCAAAAAGGATCTAAAACAATATACAAAGAATTACCCCATTCCCATGAATAATAATCCTGTAATAAACCCGCAAAAGCATCTTTGTTATTATCTCCAGAATAAAACTCATCTGGAAATGGATTAGGGAAAAACTTTTTTCGTGTAATATTTGACCATATGGACATATTATCTTCACTACCATTTAACCTTTGCCCAGACTCCCCATCATGATTTCCTAACACAAGAAATAAGGGGGACGAATTACATACAAGTCCTAAATAATATCTTTGAGCCAAATATTGTTTTAATGATTCTTTATAATTATTACGATATTTATCTGTCATAAAAATATCACCCAAGTCTACATGAAAATCTGCTGAGTCATCAGAAATATTTAGAAATGTTTTTTTATAAATCAAAGTATCAGTATTCTGATCTAAATGTGGGTCAGCAGTAATGGTAAATTGATAATTATCAATGTTTTTTCGTTGTGTATGAAAAAAGTATTTATTTGATTTTACAAATTCTTTATCTCCATTCTGCTTAAAAAATAAATTATAACAATATTCTGTATTTAGTTCAAGTTTATTTAGAATAAATTCAAAAGGTTCGTTTTCTTTTAATTTAAATACTTCTGATTTTAATTGATTCTGATTTACTTTACCATAAGAAATATATGCTTCAATAGTTTTGTATGACAAAATTGAAAGTGTTATTGAACTTGAAGTAGGCCGACCAAGAATAACATCATAATCATGATATGGAACTGAAGTGTAAAAAACTGATTCAGGCTTATTATCCTTATTACGATCAGGAGGATTTCCATTCTTATTTCCTCTTTGCTGTCCATAAGAAAAGCTTGTAACAATTACCAGAATTGCAAGACTTAAAATATTAAAAAATGGAAATTTCATTAATTTATAAAATAAAATTCTTGTCAACAAAATCCTGAAAATTAGATAAATATTGCTGACTCACAGGAATAATAACACCGTCATCATATATAATTTCATTTCTTTCTATTATGTTAATTTTTTGAAGATTAACAATAAAAGAGCGATGTACACGCATAAACATATTATCAGGAAGTTGTGCTTCTAAAGATTTTAAACTAAGCAACGACATTATAGGTTTACTATTTATTAAGTGTATTTGAACGTATTCGCTCATTCCCTGAATATACCTAATTTCGTTAAAATTAATACGTATAGTTTTATATTCAGACTTAATAAATAAAAAGTTTTTGTTTGATTTTACATCAGAGTTTTTTTGCTGAATTAAACGAACCCATTCCTTTCCTTTATTTGCTGCACGTAAAAAATCATCATATGAAATAGGTTTTAGTAAATAATCAATTGCATCTAATTTATAGCTTTCAACTGCAAATTGGCTGTATGCTGTGGTAAAAATTGCTCCAGTTCCTGCAGGCAGTGTTTTAACAAAATCTAATCCACTCATCTCAGGCATACTTACATCTACAAAAATAATATCTATATCTTTTGAAGCCATATGCTCCATAGCCTCAAAAGCGTTAGAACATTTGCCTGAAAGTTCAAGAAATGGAGTTTTAAGTATATAATCTGCTATTTGTTTTAGAGCATAGGGCTCATCATCAACGGCCAGACATTTAATTTTCATATAATGGAACTTTTACATTTACCTCATAAGTCGTTTCTGTTTCATTTACAACATATGAGTAATCTTTGTTATAAATTAAATCGAATCGCTTTTTTGAATTATTCATCCCAATTTTACCACCAACAATTTTATTAATTGAATTATTCGTTTTGCCATTTGTTATTAAAACATTTAACAAATTATTTTCTAATTCAAATTTAATGTAAATAAATGAATTTCCCATAGCCATTATGCCATGCTTAAAAGAGTTCTCAACAAAACTTATAAATAATAATGGGGGTAAATTTAATTCAGGAATTACTTCTGGATATTCAAACTTAATTTCAACATTTTCATTAACTCTAATTTTCATTAAATCAAGATAATCTTTAATAAATTTTATTTCATTCTGCAATGTATATTTTTCATTTTCATATAATAACACACGCATAAGCTGTGATAATTTAACAACAGAGTTTTTAGCAATCTCTTTATCATATTCTATTAATGCATGTATATTATTTAGCGTATTCATAAAAAAATGTGGACTTATCTGATTACGCAATAAATCCAATTGCATTTCAGCATTTTCTTTTTCCAAAAGATGCTTTTTTTCTTCGTTTTCATTCCATTTCTTTGAAAACAATAAACCTGTATCAACACCAACTATTAATAGCGAATACATTAATAAATGTGCATATGGAGGAATTGGAGTTGGTGCTGGATTTGGATTTTTTACTTGAACAATTTCTATTTTTCGAGGTTTGGGATTTATAACTTCATCGTAATAATAATATGAGAAAGAACTAATTGCAATTATTCCAAAAATTGAAATTAAATAACCAAAAAATCTTCTACGAAGCATCAATTTTGGAGCTAAAAACCAATGGTTAATAACAAATATGGGTATGAGCAACAACAAATCCTGCCATAATTTTAAAACATAACGCCAGCTTATTTCCCCGTTTACCCTAGTAAATAAAACAGGTAATACAAAAAGGATAATAAAAATCAATAGTATTATATATAATTCTATGTGTTTGCGAAACCTAATTTGCATAAAAATTAATTACTAAGATCAAAGTTATACTTTATTGTGCTTTTACTAATATTTTTCAACGAAATAATAATTTTAATCAGTAGAATGACTGTTATTATAAGTAAGAATTAACAATAATATTTTAAGATTGATGAAGAAATTTAGAATAAAGACCATTAAACCTATTATTTCATATATTTTGTGATCTCATTATTTTCAGAATCAGATAACATCAATATATACACTCCTTTTGATAATCCTTTAATATCAATTTTTGTTTTAGTATTTGATAATTGTTCTTTTATTACCATTTCTCCACGAATATTGTATATATTAACAAATTCGTTTATATTTTGTTTATTTTTAATCAGATCCTGGGAATAATTTTGATTAAAATATGTATTTATTTTATTTATTTCTTTAATATCAGACAAATCAGAAAATGAGCATTTCCAAACACCTCCACCATTAGTACCTGCGAATAGTAATGAGTCGTTTACTGCAAGAGATTTTACATTAAGATTTGTTAAACCTTCATTTACTTCAATCCAACTTAAACCATTGTCTTCTGATAAATAAATGCCATAATTTGTTGCTGCAAAAATATTTGTACCAAAAGTAATTAATGATGTTACATAAGGCCATTCGACTATGCCTGAATTTACTGCTACCCACGTTAAACCATTATCAGATGATTTAAAAACCCCAGTACAGCTTCCTGCAAAAATATTTGTTCCATTTACTACAATTGATGTGATGTCTGAATGA
>CAIQJL010000373.1 GCA_903872185.1 uncultured Bacteroidota bacterium
ACCACCATAACAATTCACCATGCTTTTTGTTATTAACTAATGACGTTAACTCATGCTTCTCACCATTTGGATAATACTTAATATTTGTTTTATATTCAGTTGTGTTAATTTCTTTTCCAGAAGCCTCATATTCAGTCCATTTTCCATCACGATGTCCAGAAATCATTTTTCCAAAAAGCTTAGCATTACCGTTATCAAAATATTCTAGCCAATTACCTTGTAAGGTATCATTAACCCAATTTTTTTCAGATTCCTTTTTACCATTTTCATAGAATGTTATTTCTTTTCCGTTTTTAATATTTGAGGAATAGTTTATTTGATGTTTCAGGAATTTATTTTCGTAGTACTCATTATAGCTATCATGTTTTTTTCCATCTTTTAAAGTTGTTTCAGATTTTTTTACATCTTTACTATACCATTCAGATACAGTCTCGTATGATCTTTCCTTACTAGACTTTCCATAGGTATCCCATTCTATCCATTTTCCAACTTTTCGACCATTTTTAAACGAACCTTGTTCTTTAATTTGTCCATAAGGATAAAAATATGTTCCAGTACCATTAAACTGACCATCTTTATAATTGGCTTCAAATATTTTAAGACCATCCTGATCATATTCTATCCACTTACCTTCATGGATTCCTTTTTTAAAATTACCTTCATATTGTTTCTGACCATTTGAATATTTCCCTATACATTGCCCAGTATATGCTTCTCCAGATGAAACTAAATAAAATGTATTATTATCACGTTCCTCTAGTTGATCAAGGCTTACTTCCTGACAAAAACTTGTAAAAGGTAAAATTACGAGTAAAAAAATGATTACTTTTTTCATAAAAAAAACAGTTATTCTAAATTAGTCATGCTGACAAATATAACTAAATAAAATCGATCATATTATGATAAATACTTTACAATTAAAAAAAATATTTAACTTTACTTTTACATGTATACATGCAGCTTGTGAGACTTTTTAACCCTCGTTTGTTAATATTATTTGTTCTAATTGTTTTATCAGCAATAGTTGTAAAAACTTTTACAACCAAATTATTTACTTCGCCTATTAGTTTTATAATTACTGATAAAGATGATAATTTATTAGGAGCAAAAATTTCAGAAGATGGTCAGTGGCGTTTTCCTGCTAATAATATAGTACCTGAAAAATTTGCTTTAGCTATAACTCATTTTGAAGATAAAAGATTTTATTATCATAAAGGCATCGATTATTCAGCTATTATCAGAGCAATATTTTTAAATATTAAATACAAAAAGATAATTAGTGGTGGAAGCACTATAACAATGCAAGTAGCAAGACTTTCACAAAAAAATCCATCAAGAACATTTTTTCAAAAATTTTACGAAATATTCTTAGCATATATAATTGAAATCAACTATTCTAAAGAAGAGATACTTTCCCTTTATTCATCAAATGCACCTTTCGGAGGAAATGTAGTTGGTTTGCAGGCAGCCTCATGGAGGTATTTTGGAAGAATGCCCGATCAACTATCATGGGCTGAAAGTTGCATGTTAGCAGTTTTACCCAATAGCCCTTCTTTAGTTCATCCAGGGAAAAACAGAGAAATTCTTAAAAAGAAAAGAAATTTACTTTTAGATAATTTATTTAAATCTAAAATTATTGATAAAGAAACTTGTGAAATCTCTAAAGACGAACCTATTCCAGAAAGACCTAACGATTTCCCTCAAGAAGCACCACATTTGCTAGCCAGATTAATGCAAGAAACAAATCATAATTCTAAAGATGATATACACTTTGTTAAAACAACAATTTCGGAGAAACTTCAAACCGAAACTATATTAGTTTTAGAAAGGTATAAAGCAAATTTAGTGGGAAATGGAATTCAAAACTCAGCAGCAATAATTGTTGAAGTTGAAACTGGTAATGTATTAGCATATATTGGAAATTACAATAGCCCAGAGGACAATAAAGATGGTTGCCAGGTTGATATTCTTAATGCTCCAAGAAGTACTGGCAGTATTTTAAAACCCATTCTGTATGCTACAATGTTAAATTCTGGCGAAATTCTTCCAAATGCTCTTGTTCCAGATATTCCTATTCAAATTGGCAGTTATTCACCAAAAAATTTCAGCAAAGGATATGATGGAGCAGTTCCTGCTCATAGAGCTTTGGCAAAATCATTAAATGTTCCTGCAGTCAAAATGTTACAAGCATACGGAGTACAGCGATTTATTTTTATTTTACAGAAACTAGGCTTAAAAACAATTAACAGAACAGCTGATAATTATGGTTTATCTTTAATTTTAGGAGGATGCGAAGCAAAACTTTTTGAAGTAACTGGAATGTATGCATCTTTAGCGAGAACATTAAACCATTATAATTTAACAGGAAAATATACTAAAACCGATTTTCATGAACCATATTTTTCTGATAACAAATTAAAAAAGCAAAAGCCTAACGAAAAAAATTCATTAATAAATGCCGCAGCAATTTGGTTTACTTTTCAAGCAATGTTAGATGTTGACAGGCCACCTGAAGAAAGTAACTGGCAAATGTTTTCATCGAGCAAAAAAATTGCATGGAAAACAGGAACTAGTTTCGGTTTTCGTGATGGTTGGGCAATTGGTGTTACCCCTAAGTACGCTATTGGTGTATGGGTAGGAAATGCTGATGGTGAAGGTCGTCCGGAATTAACAGGTATTAAAACTGCAGCACCAATATTATTTGATTTATTTAGTTTACTTCCCCATGAAGATGATTGGTTTAGCACACCAATTTCTAATATGGTAAAAACAGAAATATGTAGTAAAAGTGGTTTTATTGCTTCTGATATTTGCGAAGAAACTGAAGAAATGTTAATCCCAGCAAATGGTATAAATTATAAAAAATGTCCTTATCATAAACTAATTCATCTTGATAAAACAGAAAAATTTCAGGTTCACAGCGATTGTGAAGAACCATCACAAATGATTCATAAATCTTGGTTTGTATTACCTCCAACTATGGAATATTACTTTAAAAGCAAGAATAACTATTATAAAACTTTACCTCCATTCAGAGAAGACTGTAAAGAAAAACTTTTTTCCAACCCAAATAATGTAATGGAAATTATTTATCCTAAAAATTATACACAAATATATATACCGAAAGAATTAGATGGAAAAACTGGAAGCGCTATATTTGAAGTTGCTCATAGAAAATCTAGCTCTACTATCTTTTGGCATGTAGATTCTAAATTCATTTGCGAAACAAAGGGATTGCATCAAGCTGCCATTTCAGCAATTCCTGGAAAACATATTCTTACCCTAACCGATGAAGACGGTGAAACACTTTCTATAACTTTTGAAGTACTTGATAAAGAGAAGAAATAAAAATATTTAATAATTTCTTCATTTTTATTTTGCAAATATAAAAATTGAATCTATTTTTGCATAGTCTACAATATCGATAGACTATGTATATTAATAAATATGTTTAATTATGAAAAAACAACATTTCCTTTCCTTAGCATTAATATCAGCAATTTTGATATTACAAATTTCATGTTCAACTAATACAACAGAAACAACAGAAAACAACAAAAAAGAATTATCAGGAAATATAAGCATAAGTGGTGCTTTTGCTTTATATCCAATGGTTGTAAAATGGGCAGAAGAGTTTCAAAAAATAAACCCTAATGTAAGAATAGATGTATCTGCTGGAGGTGCAGGAAAAGGTATGACTGATGTCCTTCAAGACATGGTTGATGTAGCAATGATTTCGCGCGAAATCAAACAAGAAGAAATACAAAAAGGTGCATGGTTTATTGCAGTAACAAAGGATGCAGTTTTACCAGTAATAAATTCTTCAAATCCAGTTTTAGCAGAAGCTCAGAAAAATGGAATAACAAAAACTCAACTTGCTGCGCTCTTCACAGAGAATAAAAAAACCACCTGGGGTAAATTATTTAATACAAAAGACAAATCGATAATAAATGTATATAATAGATCAGATGCATGCGGAGCTGGTGAAATGTGGGCAAAATTCTTTAATAAAAAACAAGAAGATTTAGCTGGTACCGGTGTTTTTGGTGATCCAGGTATAGCAGAAGCCGTAAAAAATGATGTAAATGGAATTGGATATAATAATGTAATATATGCTTATGATTTAAATAGCAAAATTTTATATCCTGGCTTAGCAATTATTCCTATTGATTTAAATGAAAATGGAATTCTTGATCCTGAAGAAAATTTTTATCAAAATCTTGATTCTATAACTAATGCTATAAGAAAAGGAAATTACCCTTCTCCTCCTTCCCGCGAATTATTTATGGTAACAAAGGGTAAAGCAATTAATCCAATTGTACTCGCATTTTATAACTGGATATTAACAGATGGTCAGAACTTTATTGATGAAGGTGGCTATGTAAAACTAACTGACGACAACATAAAATCGCAAATAGAGAAGCTAAAATAAGAAAGTAATTAAAGTGCCTTAAGTTAAAAGTACTTAAAGTTAATAAAAAAGATTACACAAGAATGAGCGTTTTCAGTAGAAAATTTAGAGATAAAACTGCCCTTTTCTGGATGATAATATCATTAGTGATTTTATTACTAATGCCTATATTACTTGCTATTGGCTTGTATTTAAAATCATTGCCAATACTAAATGGGCAATCATTTTGGGAATTAATTTCTGAATCTGATTGGAAACCAATGCAAGGTAAATTTGGTTTTTTACCATTCATAACAAGTTCTTTATGGGTTACTTTTCTTTCTGTAATAATTGCAGCACCGGTATGCATACTTACAGCAATATATTTAACACAATACGCAAGAAAAAAAGTATTAGCTTTTATGCACCCTGTTATAGATATTCTTGCAGGACTTCCTTCAGTGATTTATGGAGTTTGGGGTGTATTAATTGTAGTACCATTCATTTCAAAAACTGTTGCCCCTTTCTTTGGTTTACAAACTTCAGGATACACAATTCTTGCAGGCGCTATAGTTTTATCAATTATGGTAATTCCTTTTATTCTAAACATTTTAATAGAAGTTTTCAGAACAATTCCTGAAGAACTTACAGAAGCATCATTGTCTGTTGGTGCAACAAAATGGGAAACAATTAAATATGTTTTGTTAAAAAAAGCTTATCCAGGAATAATATCTGCAACAGGACTTGGTGTTGCAAGAGCATTTGGCGAAACTATAGCAGTATTAATGGTTGTTGGTAATGTTGTTAAAGTTCCATCATCTATTTTTGATTCTGGTTATCCATTGCCAGCATTAATAGCTAACAATTACGGCGAAATGCTTTCCATTCCAAAATATGACTCAGCATTAATGCTTGCTGCTTTAATTTTATTCGGAATAGTGTTATTATTTAATTTCTTATCAAGAATGGCGATAATCCGTTCAGAAAAAAATCAATAGTATGAAGCTAAAAAAAACTGAAGAGATTATTTTTAAAGCTTTAATGTATATTTCAGTATCATTTATTACTGCATCATTATTTCTAATTGTATTTAGTATATTTTATAAAGGTTTGCCATCTATGTCATGGGAAATGGTTAGCCAGACTCCTAAAGGTGGGTTTTATTTTGGAAAAGAAGGTGGAATATTAAATGCAATTATTGGTTCACTTTATTTATCAATTGGAGCAACTATACTTGCTATGTTGTTTGGTATTCCTATTGCACTTTTCATGAATGTTTACTTAAGAAAATATAATCGTTTTGTAAACGGAATAAGATTTTTTCTTGATTTGTTATGGGGAATACCTTCTATAGTATACGGAGCATTTGGCTTTACTATTATGGTAATGCTTGGAATTAAAACTTCATTACTAGCCGGTATTATAACAGTTAGCATATTTATTTTACCTATAATGGTTAGAGCATTAGACGAAGTTTTAAAAACCGTTCCTGTTGGCTTATTTGAAGCTTCACTATCACTTGGTTCAACTAGATCAGAAACAGCATTCAGAGTATTTATTCGCCAAACCATACCTGGTTTAGCAACTGCAATCTTGTTGTCATTTGGAAGAGCCATAGGCGATGCAGCTTCAGTTCTATTTACAACAGGTTATACCGATCACATACCTACTTCAATAATGCAACCAACTGCTACTTTACCTTTGGCAATATTTTTCCAATTAGGTTCTCCAATTGAGGAAGTAAGAAGCAGAGCATATTCATCTGCACTAATATTAACAGTTATAATTTTATTGATTTCTGTTATTGCAAGAGTAATTTCAGCGAAGTATAACAAACACCGTATTAAATTTTAATATGAAATCAAAAATTGACATAAAAAATCTTAATTTATTTATCGGGAAACAACAAATTCTGAAGAATGTTAATGTTCAAATTCCTGAAAATAAAATTACAATTATTCTTGGTCCATCTGGTTGTGGCAAAACAACTTTACTTAAAAGCTTAAATCGTTTAACAGACTTATATGAAGATGTAAAAGTAAGTGGTGAAATTATAATTGACAACGAAGACATTTTACATTCCAGTCAAGATGTTACAGCAATCAGAAAAAAAATGGGTTTACTTGCGCAACGCCCCTACCCTCTTCCAATGTCAATATACAAAAATGTAGCATACGGAATCAGAATTTCAGAAAGCGAAAATAAAAAAACAATACCACAACGTGTAGAACATCATTTAAAACAAGTAAATTTATGGGACGAAGTTAAAGACCGTCTTAATAGTCCAGCTTCACGATTAAGTATTGGTCAGCAACAAAGATTATGTCTGGCACGTGGGCTTGCAGTTAATCCTGAAATTATTCTTGCCGACGAACCAACTTCTGCACTTGATCCAATCTCTAGTCAAGCTATTGAAGAAAAATTTATTGAGCTAAAAGAACAATATACAGTTGTGATGGTAACTCATATTTTAAGACAGGCAAGAAGAATTGCAGATTATGTGATTTTCATGTATCTGGGTGAGGTTGTTGAATGCGGAACTGCAGAAGAATTTTTCACTAACCCTAAAGAGGAAAAAACTAAAGCGTACATTAAAGGCGCTTTTAATTAATCTTTTACGAATGAATAAAAATTGATTACGGATGATTAATTACGAATTAATAATATTTGGATTTTTTGGAATTTGGAATTTATAACATAATTTAATAATATGAAAAGAACATTTTTTTTAACAGTATTAATTGCAGTTATTAGCATTAATAGTTTTGCGCAATTTTCATTAACAGGTGAATTCAGACCACGTGGTGAATTCAGGCATGGTTATAAACAATTAGCAGATGATTCTCTAAGAAAAGACCCTGCTATTTTAATTAGTCAAAGAGTAAGGTTAAATTTAAACTATAATGCTGAAAAATACAAAGTAGGTTTTTCTATGCAAGATGTTCGATTATGGGGCGATCAGATACCTAAAGAAGATGTTGCATCAACAGCAGTTTACCAGGCATGGTTGTCATATAAAATGTGTGACAGTTTATGGGTAAAAATGGGTCGTCAGGAAATCTTCTTTGACGATAAAGTATTAATGAGTACAAATAACTGGAATCAGAATGCTCAGGTGCATGATGCATTAAAATTAACATATAGCAAAAACAATACAAGTATTGACTTAGTTTCGGCATATAATAGTTCTACAGATACACTAGTTGGAAATAGCTATAAATTACTTGACAAAAACTACAAATTGTTAAACATTCTTTGGCTATCAAAAAAATTTGGTAAAATAAACACATATATTGCGGGAATAAATGATGGATATCAAAAAGCTGGAACAAAGGCTACAATATATATGCGTTATACTTATGGTGGCGGTTTTGATATTCCTTTCAGTACATTTTTATTTCAAGGTAGATGTTTTTACCAATCGGGAAAAAACAATGCAGGAAAAGATATTGCAGCATATTATTTTGGAGCAAACTTAACTGACACAATTTTTAAAGGTTTTACAGCAACTGCAGGCATTTTTTACTCCTCGGGAACCGATGCAACAGATACTTCAAACAAAAAAATAAATGCTTTCGATCCATTATACGGTACAAATCATTCTATTCATGGCAACATGGATTATTTTACATCTTTAACAAAGAACACTGCAAACGCTGGATTAAATGACATTTATTTAAAACTTGCTTATAAATGTTGCAAAAGCACAACAATAATGTTGGATTATCATTTTTTTATGCTTCAAAATAACTGTGTAAAAAGCGGTAAGACTTTAAATAAAAATCTTGGTTCTGAAATTGATTTAAGTGCAAAATTTAATCTTTCAAAAGAAGCATCACTTGAACTTGGGTACTCATATTTAATGGCAGAAACATCATTAGAGACTATATCAGGAGGCGATAAAAATAGTCTTAACCACTGGGCTTATATTATGTTTACTTTAAAGCCAAAGTTTTTGTAACAATATTCAATAAATATTAAATATTCAAATAAGAAATAATATAACCCAAATTACGAGTAGACAACAAAAAACTGAACAAATATTAGTTAGCAAACTAATACATCAAATATCAACTTTAAAACAAAATAAAAATAAAATGAAATTAATAGAAACAGTAGGAAATCCAAATGAAGTAATAAATGTAAAGCCTGGATATGAAGACTTTTTTAGAAAACTTATGGATTTAGTGAAGAAAAGCGACCTAAATGAAAATTTAGGTGAAGAATTGAAGCAATTAGCATTAACTTTTCCAACCCATTTTGATATAGACCCATTTGATATTGACAATGCGAATCAGTATGAACGAACATTTATTGGAAAAGATGAATCAGGCTGGGAAGCTATTATTATGACTTGGCGTAAAGGAAGACAAAGTAGCATTCATGGACATCCTCACTTTGCTGCGTACAATGTATTAAAAGGCAAGTTGAAATTGGATATATTTGAAGATGCAAAAGACAACGGAGACATAAAGCTTGTAAACACACTAGAAATAGACGAAAATACAGGACTTTTTGCTATAGGAGAATCAAACATTATGTCGAATCATATTCATAGGATTACCTGTTTGAGCGATATTTCATATTCGTTACATATATATTCTGACGATGCCAGAAAAGGATTCACATACAATATTTAGAAAAATGCAGATTATAAATACCATGTAAGGGTTACTTTTAAAGCCAAAGTTTTTGTAACAATAATTAATTTTATGTGTTAAAAGCTGTCTCAAAAAGACAGCTTTTTTATTAATATTTATTATATTTGGGATTATATAGTTATAAGTATTTATTATTTATTTGAGTTAAAAGTAGCGATGTGTTAGGTGCAATTATATAAATCATAATGGAGAACTCAAGGCCTAATGAATATAGAAAAGAAGCAGCAAGAAAAAAGTCTCTTGGAGAATTAGGAGAATTATTTGCATTAAAAGCATTGGTTGATAAAAAGTTCGACAGAATTAGAAATCTGAATGATAATATAATGAACGAAACTTTTGCAGATATCGAGTGTGAAAAAGAAGGAGTCAGGTATATTATTAGCGTTAAAGCTAGAAATAAATTTCAAAAAAACGGAAAATTAAACAAAAGGTATAATCTAGGGACAAATGTATATGAGAAAGCACTCTCTGCAGAAAAAAAATATAATGCTTCTGCTTATTGGATGGCAATTCAATTTGACAAAAATTCATTTTCAATTTATTTTGGCTCATTAAAAGAGTTAAATGGAAGCAAAGCAATACCAGTAGATAAATGTGAAAAAGAATTAATCGGAGATATTTGGGAACATAATAAACGACATTATTTTGATTTTGACTACTATACAAATCAAATTGAACAATGTATCTAATAAAAATAATGATTACATAATTTAACAAAAAGTAAAAATCATGAAAACAAAATTATTATTCACAATTTTCTTGACTGGAATATTTACATTTCAGCTTTTAGCAACTCCTGGAGTTCCTATTTCAAAAAAACATTATACAAAAGAAGAGGCCATTACAAAAATTAAAGAAATACGAAAAAATACAAAATTTAATATTGAAGCAAATAAACAATTTGAGAAGATAATTGAAAATGCTTCATGTAATTTTGGTTCTATAGTTTATTATACGGAGTTATCAATAGCAATAGGATATCATACAGAATTATTTATAAGTATTGCAGACATTGCTTCAAAATCTAAAAATGGAATAAAATACATAGATGAAATAGCAGAGCTTGCTGGAATGAAATTAGCAGAAACAGGCGGTCTTGTTGATCTGGCAAAGCAAGCATCAAGAGCAGCAACTACAGACGAGATAAAAAAAGTAGAAGATGAAATTGTAAAACTACAATCTACAGCAGAATTTAAAACTATACAAGAGGCTATTTCCAAAGCTGAATCTGACAGGGAAAACAAATAAACCATAATATTTAACAAGATGAAAATATTTATAATATCTGCATTGTTACTATTTAATTGCGTATTACTTGCTCAAAACAAAGCATTAAATTTTAATCAATTAAACAACAACTATATAGTTACACCTAATAATTCGGCAATAAATGTCACCAATAATTTTACCTTAGAATTCTGGCTACAACCCAGTAAAACAGAAACCTGGGCCGTTATTTTACAAGAAGGAAAATGCAGTAATTCATCAACTTCCTATAATGTCTCAATACAATCAGATAGTACTATATCTTTTGGATTTAACTGCAGTGGTAGTTGTAATTATACAAATCAATACAAAAGCACTACTAAAATTTATCCAGGAGTATGTATACATATTGCTATAAGTTACTCAAGTGCAGGAGTTAAAATTTATTATAATGGGATATTACAACCTGGTCAATATGTAACAGGAAGTTATTGCAGTGCTCTTAAAAATAGTACTGAACCATTGTTAATTGGAGTATACAGATATCTTAATGAAACATTAGGGGCATATTATGATGGACTATTAGATGAACTAAGAATTTGGGGAAGAGTATTAACTCCTGCAGAAATTCTTGCAAACTATCAGGAACCATTAATTGGAAACGAAACTGATTTAAGATTATATTATAAGTTTGACGAAGCTATTTTAGGAAATGGAAATACTGTAATAAACTATGCTACTGCTACAGGAACTGCCATTAATGGCCAGACTTATAGCTCTAATTCAAGTACTCCTGTTACATCAAATTCATGTTTTCTTTATACTGGTTTAGATGAAAGTTTAACAAATAACAATAATATTACAGTTTTCCCAAATCCTTCGCAAGGAAAATTCTCAATTAATAATAATGGAAATATCCATACCGTAGAGGTTTATAATATAATTGGAGATAAAATTTATGTTAATTCAATTTGTAAACAAAGTACAAGAATAGATATAGATTTGAGCAATTTCTCAAATGGAATTTATTTTTTAAGAATTTTCAGTAATGAAATTGTATCAATTAAAAAACTAATAAAAAAGTAGTCAATAAGGCACTTTAGGATTCTCATAAGCTTTTCGAAGGGCAATTTTTAAACTTTCGACTTTATAAACTATAAGTACTTACCTTGCTACCTCAATCTTTACCTTTTGTTTTTTAATTGGCGAATTTTTAATTAATGACAATAAAGCATCAATTTTATCTCTCTTAACTGCAACATAGGTTGCGTGATCTAAAACATCAATTAACCCAAGTTCATCTTTCTGTAATTTTCCTTTTTGCATTAATAAACCAACAACATCCATTTTTGATATTTTCTCCTTCTTCCCTGCCCCAATGTATAATGTTACCCATAATGTTTGATCAGGAAAAACAACTTTTGCAGGTAATTTCTCAATTTCAGGAACTTCTTTTAAAAATGGAGGTAAAGTTTCTTTTTCACTAATTATAAGGTAAGTTGTTCCGGATGCGTGCATGCGGGCAGTTCGTCCATTCCTGTGTGTGAAAATATTTTCAGTAGGTGGAATATTAAAATGAATAACACATTCAATTTCGGGAATATCAAGTCCACGAGAAGCCAAATCTGTTGTTACTAAAATTCTATGACTTCCATTTCTAAACTTTATAAGCGTACGTTGGCGAAGATCCTGATCTAATCCTCCATGAAAAACATTATTTGCTAATCTCTTTTCCCAAAGCAAACTACTTATTTCTTCTACAGTTTGTCGCTGATTACAAAAAATAAGCATTGAACGATTTCCTATATGGCAAACTAACTTAAATAATGTATTCAGTCTATCATCTGAGGGAGTTGAGACAACTTTTACTTTTAAATTATCTGGAGTTTCTTCTGAAAGAAAATTTAAAACCACAGGTTCTGAGATTTCAATATTTTCCTGAATCTCTATTGCTTCAGTAGCTGAAGTAAGAATTCTTTTTGTTAAATTATTTAACTGACTTATTAAAAAAGACATTTCAGCTTTAAAGCCAAATTCAAGGCATTTATCATATTCATCTAAAACCAATATTTTTATAGTTTCAGTATTAATTCTTCCGTTTCTTAAATGATCTGCAATACGACCCGGTGTTCCAATTAATATAGCAGGTGGCTCTGATAAATTATTTTTTTCAATTTGGATATCATGCCCACCGTAACAACAATTAACTTTGAAACCTGTAACCATTGATTTAAAAACCTGCTCAATCTGTAAAGCTAATTCTCTGGATGGAGATAAAACTAATGCCTGAACTCCAGTCTGATTAGAATCAAGCATTTCAAGTATAGGCAAAAGAAATCCCAATGTTTTTCCAGAACCTGTTGGTGCAAGCAAAACAATATTTTCATTTTCTCGAATTGTATGAAGTGCAGATTGCTGCATCTCGTTAAGAAAATCGATATTTAAATTTAATAATATTTCTTTTAGTGTACTCTTATTCAAAGCCATGGCGTTATACAAATAATAATTATGTAATGATTTTGCAAAGATAACATTTATTAACCTAAAATATTAAGAGCTTGATTACTGACATTTAGTTGATTTGAAATAAATTAAATCGCACATTTTTTAAAATAATTTGATACCTTTAACTCTAAATAAAATATCATTGTAATAATGAACTATTATTTTTTATAAAATAACAAATTACATTAACCCCACTAAAGATGCAACTAGACTACATCGACAATATTAATGAATACGGAGATAATATAATTAGATTATATGATTTTAACAGCACAGAAGCAGAAAAATTTAAACAAATTGTAAAACTTACATTAATTACAAATAAAAAAGAGCTTAACTTATCTACTATTGAATTTATTCAAGCACGTAACTGTAAAATGACTTTACGTATTTCTGATGAAGACTTAGGAATTTCAACAACAAATAAAAAGAAATTTTTCTGCGATCTAACAACGGAAGGTTACGAGCATTTAATTATTTTACTTGAACCATTTTGCAAAAAAGAAACTAAAGGATATCAATGGCTATATGACATTGACTCATCAACAGATTTTTTATTTTCGCCAGGTGGAACTTGGTAAGTTAATACGAATTAAAAAACAAATAAATAAAAGACTATGAGTATTAAAAAAATTGGTTTATTATTAATCCTATTTTCAACTTCCATTTCTTATTGTTCTGCTCAAACAAATAATGACACTCTAAAGCAAATTTTATCATCTATAACTTTTTCACTTGAAGAAGAATACATTGGTGATTGGGGAGGTTATATTCACATATGTAATTTTTCTAAAGAAAACAATATGGTTAGAGTAAAGTGTAAAAACCATACACTCTTAAAAAACGAAAAAGAATTAGACGTATTGTTATCAATTAATGATATAAAAAACCTTGAAAATATTTTTAACGATTGCTATACTAAAATTCTGAATTCAAAAAATGGAAGTACAGAACATATATTATATAAGTTCAAAAACAAAGAATTAACATATATCATTGACGATAAATTTACAATGGAGTGTCATGAAGTATTTAAAGCATGGAAAGAAATGCTTATAATAAAAATGGAATAATAATTTATTTTTCCTCATTCTAAAGTCACTTGCCTGTTAAAACCCTCTTCTAACGAAATAAAAGTTTCTGTTAAAGAAATTTCGGGAATAGACTGAATATTTTCAACAATAACTTTTTTAAGATGCTCATTATTTGTTGCATAAATTTTCACCAATAATGAATATTTACCAGTTATATGATGACATTCTACAATTTCGGGCACCTTTTTAATCCTATTAAAAACTTCTTCATGCGTGCTTGTGCTGGTAAGATTTACTTGCAAGCCTATATATGCACATGTTAGAAAACCTAACCCTTTTGGATTTAAATTAAATTGAGTACCTGAAACAACTTTATCATCAAACAAATGCTTCACACGTTGGTGTACAGCTGCTCCTGAAACTTTACACCTTCTAGCAATTTCTACAAAAGGCATTCTAGCATCTTTTGTAAGCAGAGCAAGGATTTTCTTATCTAAACTATCAATATGAAACTTATTTCCCATAAAACCATCAATTAAAATTATATTTTTCTATTTTTTATCAAATATACTTACAATATTTTTTTATTTTACATATTTTAATTACAAATATTCATATATTATTTAAATAAAATGAATGATTTAGAAGAAAATACAAATATTGTAAAAACTAAGATTGATATCTTTGAACCACCTAAAAGGATGTCAAGAGAATTTTCAAAACTTGATTTATCAAAGATTGATTCTCCTAAACATGTAGAATGTACAGTGAATCAAATAGTAGATACCTTATCTTTTGATGATGTATTAATTAATCCGAGACTATCAAATATTCAATCTAGAAAAG
>CAIQJL010000374.1 GCA_903872185.1 uncultured Bacteroidota bacterium
GGCTACAACGCTTGAATGACCACTGAAACCCTTATGGCATATACACTTTGTTGGCGGTATGTGGCTTTATATCGTCAGTCGTGTATAATCTGATATTTTTGCTTCTAATGTTTTAATAATAATTTCAAGTTCAATTTTAGCTTCTGCTTTTAACCCCATCGCAGATGCCAACCCCAAACTGTCTGTGCTTAGCCGTTCGTTGAGTTTTATATGAAAGTTTTGGTCATTGCCAAGTTCTAATATATATGAATGAAAGTGCATTGGGTCACCAATTCTTGGAACTACGTTGATATGAGAAAAGGAAAATTCTTTTTTCATATAGTTCAGTAAATGGTCTTGCATAACTAAAACAAGATGTTTGCTAAGATGTTCAAACGTTTCAATTTTGTGGTGTAGCTGAACAAGAATCGTTTTAGCTGTCATCTTCCAATTCATTCCATAAGGTTTGTCACCATATCCTTCTTCGGGTTCTTCAAGTATATTTAGGTCTGTAAGAAATCTTTGTCTTTCAGGCCAAACCGTTCCTATTGTGTCTAAAGTCTGTAATTCAATACCAACAAAGTCAATAACCTTTTTGTCTCTAACTGATGCTAAAAAATAATCAACGCTTCCGCCAGGAATGCTTATTTCTGGTATAACATGTATTTCATTCCCCGGTTCATGAAGTGTTAGCAAGTGAATGCAGTCAATGAAAATTTGTCTTTTCTCAATGAGTCTGTGAGGACAAATAATTACTTCTTGATTCTCTTTTCCATATTGAACTGTACAAGTTCCAATAGAAACACTTGGTTCGCTTTTGCGAACCTTAATACATGTTTTATTCAGATAGCCGCAATGCTGTGTAATAAGCACTTCATTCCAATCTACATTTTCATTCTTCGTTGAAAAGTTGAAGAACTCCGCTATTCTCGTATTTATATTCATCTATTCGTTCTTTTGAAAATTCTATGTATTCTTCGGATATATCGATTCCGATAGACTTGCGATTATGCTTAATCGCAACCAAAGATGTCGTACCGCTTCCCGAAAATGGGTCTAATAAAATTCCGTTTATAGGGCAAGTTGCCAAGATAGGAATTTTGCACAAATCTTCTGGATAAACGGCATAATGCTCTTTTCGTTTTTGTGTGTCTTCGGGAATAATTTCCCAAACATCACCAGGCAAAGTACCGTCAGGGTGATAAAACAAAAAATAAAAACCTTTTTGAGCCAATTCTTTTGCTCTACCAGATACTTTTTCAGAATCAGAATGTGTTGTTCTTTGTTGCCCACGAATTATCATTCTGAAATCTGCAATTTCACTATTTTTGATTCTATTTAAAACCGTATTCAATGCTACAAAAGCGTTGCTTTTTTCATCATCTGTTAATGCTGTTGAGAGTTCAATTTGCCTTTTGTATCTAACTCCGCTTACACCTGTTGCAGATATAACTGTGCCGTTTTTTACAATGGATTTTCTTGCATCAGAACGAATTTTAGAAGTATCGTAAAAATATTTTTTTTCGTCTTTAACAAAGTGAAATATATTTTCATGTATATTTCTCAATTTGTCTTTACTACTGTCAAGCCCGCCTTTGTGTTTGTTCCATATAACACTATTTCTAAGCACCCATTTCTGCTTGTCCATCATGTTGATAGCAACACGCCAAGGAATACCTAAAAGTTTTTTATTTCTATATGTGTCACCAATATTTAACCAAAATGAGCCGGTCGGTTTAAGAACTCTGTAAAGTTCTTCTGTAATTTTGGTAAGATTTTCAATGTATTCACTATAAGTATCTTCAAGCCCAATGCCTCCGCCACTATACAATCTGTGCCCCCAATAAGGTGGACTTGTAATGATGCAATCAACTGAATTATCGGGAATTAAATCAAGCAAATTCAGACAATCCCCTAATAAAAACAAAGGTTCTTTCTGTTCCGAGTTGGTAATATAGTTTTGTATGTCCTGTCTGTAATTCATTGTGCAAAATTTCATGAGGCAAATTTAGTCAAACAAATTGCGTTTTTATGAAGATATTTGTCAACCTTTAATTGTCACTCAAAGGTTGGTGTGTCGCTCTTGCCATTACCGCCAACGGATGAGGCTATGACAAGTAGCGGATTGCGTGGCACTTAGCTGTCAACAAACACAAATGATTATGCGGGCGATGAAGCCTCAATTATGTTTCCAAACCAGCTATTTGTTATAGCCTTTGTTACCGCCATGTGCTTTA
>CAIQJL010000375.1 GCA_903872185.1 uncultured Bacteroidota bacterium
AAATTTCTAAAGCCATTTTTTATGCTTTTTTGAAACTTCTGAATGTTTGATTAAGTTTTCGTCATTATGGCTTTCTTTTTCAATAAGAATTAATTCTTCTTGTTCTTCTTTAGTCAACCTAGACCACAATTGATTATTTTTAGCTTCTTTTGCCTTTAAAAGCAATTCATAAAATTTATATAAAACGCTCTCGTTGTTGAAAGTATCTATTAATTTATGAAAATTAGTTTTTAGTTCTATCGTGCTCATAATAGTTATTTTTTACAAATTTAATGAATTTAATAGCTTTTTGCAATTATTTTTTAAGTGTCAAAATGAAAGTACTTTAATGAAGGTTTTCTTTCCCACTTATATTTGCTAACTAGTAACTATGTATAATTACATCATCAAAATTACTTTATCAAAAAATCCATCATTTTTTTATCTTCAATAAAAGCTTGAAGTCTGTCGCCAATTTTAACCGGACCAACACCAGAAGGAGTTCCTGTATAAATTAGATCACCTGTTTTTAATGTAACAAATTGCGATATATATTCAATTACAGAGTCTATATGAAAAATCATATCTGAAGTATTTCCTTTTTGCACTACCTCATCATTTTTTAATAACGAAAAATTCAAATTTTCTAAATTTTTAATATCTGCTTTAGGAATAAAACGAGATATGGCTGCAGAATTATCAAATGCTTTACTTATTTCCCAAGGCAAACCTTTGGTTCTGCATTTTTCTTGCAGGTCGCGGGCAGTAAAATCGATTCCAATAGCAATACTATCGTAATATCTATGAGCAAACTTTTTAGATATTGATTTTCCAACTTTATTAATTTTAAAAACTATTTCGACTTCGTAATGTAAGTTTTTAGAAAAAGAAGGGATAAAAAAAGGCTTGTTGTTACGTAACAATGCACAATCGGGCTTAAAAAATATTATAGGCTCAGTTGGAACTTCATTCTTAAGTTCTTTGGCATGTTCGGTGTAATTACGACCTACACAAATAATTTTCATAGTATTATTTACTTTTCATTCTTAATTTAATCTCTGTTAAAACCTTTTTTGTATAAAGGGGAAACTGACTATTTAACATCCAGCTATAATAACCCGGATCTTTAACAAAAACATCTTCTACAGCCATGCCTTTGTACTTTCCAAAATTAAAAACTTCAACATCTTTATCGTTATAAATAATTTGTCCTGCCAAATCAACAGTTCTGTTTTGCGATGAAAACTCGCTAAGTTCAGGAATAGTTTTAGGCATATCAGGATACACGTCAAACTGAGCTTTTAGAATCTCATATGTAGCAAGAGTGTCTGCCTTTGAGCTATGGGCGTCAATCAATTCTTTTTTGCAATAGAACTTATATGCAGCAGCTAAATTTCGTTGTTCCATTTTATGAAAAATAACTTGGACATCAACAAATTTTCTATTACGCATATCAAAATCAACTTCCGCACGAAGGAATTCTTCAGCCAACAATGGGATATCAAATTTATTAGAATTAAATCCAGCTATATCAGCACCTTCAAAAACCGAAGCCACATTTTTTGCAATTTCTTTAAACGTTGGCTTATCTTTTACATCTTCATCAGATATACCATGAATATCTGAAGCAAACTTAGGAATTGGGATTGTTGGATTAACAAGAAATGTTTTTTCAGTTTCTTTTCCATTAGTTTCAATTCTAATAAGTGTTAATTCAACTATTCTATCCGTTGTTATATTTATGCCAGTGGTTTCCAAATCGAAAATAACCATTGGACGTTTTAAACTTAATTCCATTAAATTCTTTATTTTTTCTTAAGGTAAATATTTCTGGGCACTAAAACTTGCAAAGGTTGTTCATCTCTAATAAGTATCTCTTTTTCATATTTAATATACGCCTTACCAACAATTTCTAAATTCCAGTCCCCTGGCGGTAAAGCTATAGTATATTTGCCATTTCTGCTAGGTTGGTAAGTTGCAAAAACATCATTATTTTTCTCTTTGTTATAAACCTTAATAGTTAAAATAGAATCTACTTTATTAAATGGAACAGCGGTTAATGAATCTCCTACAAATATTTTTCCAGTGTAAATAATATTTGTTTTTGGGATATCATTAAATATTACTCTGTAAATATCAAGCCCACCTAATCCAGTTGCCTCTAATTTACTAATATAACCATACCTTGCATTTGATGTTAAAGCAAGATTAAAGTTGTCATATGTATCATTAATTGGATACCCTAAATTTTTAGGCTCTGCCCATTTGTCTTCAATTAATCGACTTCTAAAAACATCATACCCACCCATTGAGTTATGGCCAGTTGAAGAAAAATATAATGTTGTTCCTTCTGCAGTTATATATGGGTAATTTTCGTCATTTACAGAATTAACTGGTTCGCCAAGATTAAAAGGAATACCCCAAGTTCCATCAGGTAATTTAATTGAGTAATAAATATCAAAACCACCTAAGCCACCTGGTCTATCGCTTGAAAAAAATAAAGTATCACCTGTTTGCGAAACTGACGCACCAGCTTCTCCGAATTTTGAGTTAATATTTTTTCCAATATCGGCCAGCTCGTTATAACTTCCAGATTTATTTTTTTGAGAAAAATAAATTTCATTTGGAGCGCTTAACCTATCAACATGAGCTAATATAAGAGAACCATCTTTATTTATACCTACAGCCTCAGCATTTTCATCAGTATTAATTTTAGAGCTAATTGATTTTGCTTTTTGCCAAGAACCATCAATTTTATTACTTGTGTATACACCACGAATAAACTGCTGATATTCGTTATTGTATTTTCGTGCTGATGAAAAAACCATGAATGTTTCATCCTCAGTTATAAATGGGATATAATCATCTTGTGGAGAATTAACAGCCTCACCTAAATTAACAAAAGTTACTTTAAGTGGTTTTGAAACTAATGCTTTTGCATTACTACACATTTCCATAAACCTATCTAACTGGGCTAATTGTTCTGAATTTCTTGACTTTAAACCTAAATATTTTTTCGCAAATTCATTTGCTTTATCAAAATCATGACGATAGAAATATGCCTGTGCTAAATCGAATTGAATCGATTCAAAACTTGAACCTTTTGCACTATCAGCAAACAAAAGATAAGGAAGAGCATTTACTTTAGCATAATTTGTTTTAAGATAACAAAATCCAACTCTATAATTAACTTTTGGATCATCCTTATACTTTTTTATTATTTTGAGATACTGCTTAAGTGCAACTTCATAATTTTCATCTTCAAAATTAGAATCAGCATCACCTAATACTTCTGCTTGTGAATATGAGGAAAAACTCATGACTAGTATAAAAAATAATGTTGAGAAGAAGTAAATAATTCGTTTCATATTTTTAAATTATTTAGCAATTTACTATTTTTTTAAAGAAAGAGAAAATATTTTTTCGGTTTCTGGTTGATACAAATCACGGTCCAAAATTATAATATTTCCATTATATTCATTGTATCCGTGAGCTTGTATTATTAATTTATACTCTCCTAAAGGTAAGGCAGCAATAAAACGACCGAGACGGTTATTGTAAATATATTTACCAAATAGATTTTGCTTTAAATCATAAACTGAAATATCCAATTCTGCATTTTCTGAATTCCAATCTTCATTACCTTTTTCAGTTGCAACAACAATTTTACCTTTAACAACAGTCAATAATTCATCATTATCTTTAAATGTAACTCTGTATATATCCTGACCACCCATACCTTCTTTTCTTATTGAAGAAACATATCCATAACGCCTATTTGATGAAAAGGAAATAGTTAAATCATCACCTGGTGTATTTATTGGATACCCAAGATTTGTTGGCTTAGTCCATTCGCCAGTAATTTCATTTAAAAAAGTCACGAATAAATCATACCCACCCATACTATTGTGCCCTTTACTTGCAAAATATAAAGTTTTACCATCAGGAGAAATATTTGGGCAAGTTTCATCGTAAATCGTATTAATAACATCTCCTAAATTTTTTAAAGGACCCCATGTTCCATTTGGTAATTTTTTAACAACATAAATATCACTTTTACCTTTTCCTTCTTTATTTTCCTGAGAAATATACACAGTGTTATTATCTGATGAAATACATGCACCATTAGATGATTTTATGGCTATTGGATGAAACCAATCATTAGCAGTTTCAAACTTAAATAATTTACTTTTTAGCAATGCCATATCTACTTCGCTATACGATTTCTGAAAACTACCGCAAACAAAAAGTTTTTTACCATCATTACTTAAACCAACTGTTCTTTCGTTATCATTTGTATTAATGTATTGTAAAGGTTTTGAGAAGCTCCAGCTGTTTTTTTCAGGGTAACTTATATAAATATTCTGATCAAACATTTTTGTTCCTTCATCAAACTTTTTATCTGAAGTATAAACCAAAAACTCTTCATTTTTTGGCACAAAAGGATTATAATCATTAGATGAAGAATTAATATTTGGGCCTAAATTATCAAAAGAAACGTTTACTGGTTTATTCATTAGCACGATTGCAGACTCACACATCTCAACGTATCTCTTAGATTCTGTAATTTGTTCTTGTTTTAAATCAGGTGTTGTAATAAAAGTATTAAACATATCTATGGCATCCGTAAAAAGATATTGAGACATATATGTCATAGCAATCCAATAACTTACATCAGTTGGTGCTTTAGAATTTCCCATTAATGGTTCAAGTGCTTTTAAGGACTTAGTATTATCTAATCCAGCCATATAATTAGCAACGCCAAATCTATAACAATATACAGCATTATTTGGCATTAGGTTAATTAACCTTTCATATGAAGCTGCTGCTAATTTATAATTATTATTCTGCCAATCTTTTTCCGCTTGTTTATCTAAATCAGTACCTACTAAAACATTTGGCTGAGTATTTCCAACAAAAGTTAAAATAACAAGACCAAATAATAACAAGATAGTTGATTTCATAGTCTTAATATTAAAAAAAAAGGAAACCTTAACGGTTTCCTTTAATATATTTAAAATTCAGATTAAATACTTTCATTTAACATCATTGGCATAAGCAACATTAAAACCTCTTCATCTTTATTATCAACTTCTGATGGAAGAATAATTCCTGCACGAGTAGGATCGGATAATTCAAATCGAACTTCATTTGCAGAAAGATTTAACAATATTTCCATTAGAAATACCGATTTAAAACCAATTTCCATTGTATCACCTTCAAAATTACAAGAAATTCTTTCTACAGCTGAAATTGCAAAATCAATATCCTGAGCAGAAATAGTAAGCTGATTACCTGTAATTTGCAATCTAACTAAATTTGTAGCCTGATTTGAAAAAACGCTTACACGTTTTAAACTGTTGATTAACTCAACTCTATCTACAGTTAATTTATTAGGATTATCAACTGGAATAACAGAATTATATGCAGGATAATTACCATCAACAAGACGACAGATTAATTTATTTGTACCGATAGTAAAGAATGCATTTTTATCATCAAACTCTAAAACTATATCGTTAGTTCCTTTAATTAATAAATTTTTAAGTAATGAAGCTGGTTTTTTAGGAAGAATAAAAGATGAAGCAACATCAGTTTTAACATCAAATCTTTTATATCTAACTAATTTATGAGCATCAGATGCAACAAAGCGCATTTCCTCAGCAGAGATTTCAATAAAAACACCATTCATTACAGGACGCAACTCATCATCAGCTGTAGCAAACAAAGTTTTATTTATTCCATTTAAAACCAAATCAGTTTTTAAGGTAATTTCTGACCCTTTTGCTTTCTTAAACGTTGGCAACTTTGGGAAATCATTACCATCCTGACCAATTAACGAAAACTTACCATTTTGTGATAAAACATCTACATTAAAAGTTTCAGTATTAATATTAAATGTAAGTGGCTGTTCTGCAAATTCTTTTAATATGTCAAGTAAACGTTTTGCTTCAATTGCAATAACTCCTTCTCCTTCAACATTTGACAATTCCAAACCAGTTATTAGCGTTGATTCAAGATCAGATGCAGTAACTTTTAAGTTTTTACCATCAACATTAAACAAAAAATTATCAAGAATAGGCAAAGAATTTTTTGAACTAATAACTTGCTTAATCGACTGCAAATGAGCAAATAACTCCGAACTAGATATTACAAAATTCATTTCTTTTTATTTTATTTTAATTGTACCAAAATTAATAATTGTAAAGATAACAAAGGCTATAATTGCCATTAAATATTAACATTGAATTTATTTTATCAACATTAAGACGGTGATTTTTGGAAAAAATAAGATATTTCTTTCATTAATGGATCAAACACAAAATACTGACAAACTACAACTTGCTTGTCACCTTTTAAAACTCCATACATTGCATTTGGATCGTTAGGAATTGTTTTTCCATCCTCACCTACTGATCTCGAAAAATTTGGTCGGGTATATAATTTCAATGTATTAACCTCACCATTTCTGTCAGTAATAGAGATAACTGCTAATGGTTTTACCCTTATTAAAGAATCTAAACGACTCTGTGAGAAAAAATTACTTACATAAGATTCACATCTAACTTTTTTAAAACTTCCTATAAATTCCTTAACAACTAACGGGTTAAATGCAGAAATCTCTTTTTTGTTAATATCTTGTATTCTAAAAACATTATCACCATCATTATAAACGGTAAATGCCTTGTCAGGTGCGACTTGTAAATTAACTGATATAGATGCTATATTTTTAAATGAATACAAAAATATTGAATTATCGCGCCATAAACTTTCATCAACAAAATACCTTGTAGAAAGATAGCCAACGAAACCAGATTTATGAGTAATAAAAGGCATTGAAGATTTATCTAAAATCATATAAGTTCCTGCCTGATCAGAAGTAGATTCTCCAACGTAATAGACTTTAGCCAAAGTTTCTCCTTTATATATTTCAACCTTTACTGACTTTGTAGCTAATCGCTTAATAACATTATCAAACGCTTTTTTAGACACATAATTTTTAACCTCAACACTTGCAATTGTTTCGAGTAAAAGTCCTATTGCATCTGGGCGGGCAATATACTTATTATTTAGTTTCCAATAACCATTTTCGCGAGTAAGAAGAACTTGATTATTTTTTTTATCAACCATAAATATTTTAGTAACCGAAGCAGTATCTTTTACTGCAAAATCACTTAACTCCTTTTTAACCGTTCCGTTATCTCTTGTAAAATAGACTATTGCAGCAACTATTACAAAAATTAATAATATAATTAACACTAACTTGTTCTTCATTATTATGCGGTAGTTTTTGTGTATTTACGTTTTCTTAATATAGTAATAACAACACCTAAAATTATAATTAAAATTATTGGGAATATTGTATTAACAACTTGCCATAATGTGCGATCATCTTCAATTTTAGTTTTATTTAATAATCTTAATTTAATCTCACGAGTTCGAAGATTCATAAATCCTGATTCATCAAGCATGTAATTAATAACATTAAGCATGAATTCTTTATTTCCAAAAGTATCGCCAGTGTAACGATCAAACCCCAAAGGATATGGATTAGAGGTAAATCCGATTTTTTTAACCTGATTTCTAATCAAATCACCATCACCGATAACTGCCATTTTTGTAGGAATTCCCTGATTTTTAAATACCATTTCGCGACTATCGGTAATTTCAGGTGCAAGTCTGTTATTAAAGACACTAGAAAATTTTCCTTCTAACAAAACAGCAACTGGTAAAAACGATTTGGCAAAATCGGCTGGATTAAGCTTTACCCTTACTAATTCCCATCCAATACGAACAGGAGCGTTCATAACTCTTGAATATTGTGACGATGTTAATAAAACTGTTTTTTTAACAGTGGGATCTTCACCAACAAAATCTACAGTATTAACAAATAATCCTTTAACAAGATTAATATTTCTTCCGATAGGATGTGAAGATTGAGGTTGAAGTAGAGGAAAATAAATCCATGGTTTTGGATCAAACTTAGGCTTAGCCCCAGCAACTGCAGTATTAAGTGGGATTACAGCAGATTGCACATCTTGAATTAAATTCGGATTTACACGAACTCCATAATGAAATAGTTGGTCATTTATATTTAATTCTCTAATGGTAGCTAAATATGGAAGGCTATCAATTTCGGCATTTACCTGATCAAGCATCCAAATAACTTTACCTCCTAACATTATAAATTGATCGATTAAATATTTATCCTGTTCTTTAAAAACTGAATCAGGCTTTGCTATAATAATCATATCAAATTTGTTATGAACACGAACTCCAGAAGAATCTTCAATACGTTCTGACAATGCATTTACTTTTCCATCAATCTTAACTCTATCAACAGTATAATATTCTGATAAAGATGTTGAAATATCTTCAACTTCGGGAGCTTCAAGTTCTCCATGTCCATATATAAATGCTATTTTTTGCCCAAACTCATTTTTTAGTTTTCTGACAGCACTCATAATCGAAAACTCAATTTCTTCTATAGATCCATTTATATTTTGTTCTTCGCTTTGATTAAGACTTCCCGTTAAAAAATTTACAGGTGCTTCAACATTTTTATATGAAACTAATGCGCCTGGGAAAATAACTTTTTGTGATTCGGTACCTTCTTTGTCCTTTTCCTGCAAGTTTATTGGCGTTAATCTTTTGTTATAAAGTTCACGATAAACTTCATTTCTATCTTTCACATCAGAGTTATCAGAAGGATTAATAAACTCATATTGCACATTATCGCCACCATATACTCTAAATTCATCAAGCATTTCTTTAACACCGTTCTGAAGTCTTTTATATCCTATTGGTAAATCACCTGTTAAATATACCTTAACATAAATTACATCTTCGAGTTCTTTAAGCATTTTAACAGAAGATGGAGCAAGAGTATAACGCTTTTCAGTAGTTAAATCGAGGCGGGTAAAGAAAAATGATGAAATATAATTAGCCAAAACAATAATGACTATAATCATTGCCAAATCAGTAAAAGTCTTCCTTTTAAAAGATTTTCTGTTTTTATTTTTTCCTGTTACTTCCATTTTCTGCTTGTTAAAACGGTTTTTGAAAAGAACAAGAAAACTGCAATAATACTGATGAAATAAACAATATCCCGCGAATCAACAACACCACGACTAATTGAACGATAATGATCATTGATACCAAGACTGACAACTATTGAATCAAAGCTTTTTAAAATAGGAAGAGATGAAATCGCATCAAAACCGAAATAAAAAATAAAACAGAAAACCATGGATAATATAAATGCCACTATTTGATTATCAGTAATTGATGAAGCCAATAAACCTATTGAAACATAAATACCTGCGAGAAAAAACAATCCAATATAAGATCCCATTATGCCACCTGAATCTAAATTCCCAATTGGGCTTCCTAAAAGATAAACGCTTATGTAATAAGTTACTGTAGGTAACAAAGAAAGAAAAACAAGAAAAAGGCCAGAAAGAAATTTTGCAAAAACGATAGTAAAATCAGATAATGGTCTTGTTAGAAGTAATTCCATAGTACCTGTTTTCTTTTCTTCACTAAATAGTCGCATTGTTACAGCAGGTACAAGAAATAAAAACACCCATGGAGAAATAACAAATAATGTATCAAGGTTTGCATATCCCCCATCAAGAATATTAAATCCACCAGGGAATATCCACATAAACATGCTATTTATCAGCAAAAAAACAACAATTACAATATATCCGGTAATTGATGAAAAAAAGTTTCCTATTTCTTTCCTGAAGAGTACAATCACAACAATAAATATTTATTAAAACGTGTAAAAATAATGCAATTTTTTGCCAATGCGAAACATCAAAATTCTTATTTATTACTTACAAAAAGCGACCTATTCGTAACCACAGCAGTTCAATCAGTTACGTTAATTAAACAAAATTCAATAGCTGTTAAAGAAAGTTAAGTGGTTTAAAATTTTGAATATAGAACCAGTTTTAATTAAATCAAACAATAAGTAATAATACCTATATATAAATACTAATTAGTACTGTTTTAAAAAATATCACTATATAGTATTTTTGCTTTTTAAAAGCAAATGCTAAAAAGCTATACTAACCAGTCATTATTAAATTGCATTTTAAGTTTATTTCCTTATTAAATGACATTAACATTTACCAACTCATTATTTATATTTTATATATAGTATAAATTTATAGTATAGTATGACAATAAAATATTCTATTTGCTTCTTGCTTTTTTTATTATGCACATTTACCTCAAATGCACAATTATTACTTAGAACAAATTCTACTTTTGATTTTTCTGCAATATCAACAAATTCAAATTCTAATAATTTAAATTATGCCGAAAAGTGGAATCTAGAAGAATCGTTTTACTATAGAAAAAGATATAATTATGAGAGTAAAGAAAAAACTGTTTATAGTATCTTTTCCATTTATAAGAAAAATTCAGTAATTGGTTTTTGTCCGTATGGCATTGATTTAGACATAATGAGCGAACGTTTTAACAAAAACAAAACAAATACTTTTAGATATTGGAATAAAATTAGAATGGGGCTTAAATTTGTCATAGAAAAAAACATAAATGATACAGGAAAATTTTCATTGGACGCACTTATTCCCGAGCTATATCTCTCATATCTTCACATACCACAATCAGCAAGAGGCGATCAAACTACAAAAGCAAGAAAAGGCTCTTTTATGATATTTTTTATGATTACACCATTAAAAAGATCTCTTTCTTATATTAAATTCAATATTGGTTCGATATGGATAAAGCCATATTTCAAACAAGAACAGATTAATATTAGAGAAATGGAAAATTTTTCGGGAATATATGCCGAAGTTGAAATAAACAGAAATGGTTACAATCATAGTATTGTTGAATCTTCAAAAGATGTGTACAGAGGAATAACTTTATTTGGTGGACCCGAATACAGTTTTACTAATAAGAAATTTTTCATGAATCTTGGGGTTTTGATAACCACAGAAAATCATTAAATATTAATATTAGTATCTTACCTTGGGAGATTTACATTTTAAAATCTGAAGATAAATCGCATAACATAATATCAAAACGATTTATTAAAGAGTAGGGAAAACATTCCCGAAATGTAGACGAAGTATAGATTATTCACTGCGTTCAGAATGACAAAAACAGTTAAACTGCAGCCTGCAATTTTTTAAGTGTAGATTTATCAAGTTTGCTTTTGCAATAATCTTCTGTAATATTCAAAGATTTTATTTTTGATGTTGGCGCATCAAACATTGCATCGAGCATAATAGTTTCGCAAATAGAACGAAGTCCTCGGGCACCTAATTTAAATTCAATTGCTTTGTCAACAACATACTCTAAAGCGTTATCATCAAATGTTAATTTAATACCATCAATATCAAAAAGTTTCATATATTGCTTTGTTAAAGCATTTTTAGGATCAGTAAGAATTTGCCTTAATGCAGCACGATCAAGAGGATGTAAATATGTTAACAATGGTAAACGTCCAATAATTTCAGGAATTAGACCAAATGCTCTCAAATCCTGAGGAGCAATATATTTTATTAAATTATCACGATCAATCTGGTCTTTATCGCGACTGGCGTGATATCCAACAACTAGAGTATTTAATCGTTTGCTTATTTTTTTCTGAATACCATCAAATGCACCACCGCAAATAAAAAGAATATTTTTTGTATCAACTTCTATAAATCGTTGTTCAGGATGTTTACGACCACCTTGTGGCGGTACATTTACAACAGAACCTTCAAGAAGTTTTAATAAACCTTGTTGAACACCTTCACCTGAAACATCACGTGTAATTGAAGGATTGTCGCCTTTACGAGCAATTTTATCTATTTCGTCTATGAAAACGATTCCCATTTGAGCACGTTTAACATCATAATCTGCAGCTTGTAAAAGTCGTGACAAAAGACTTTCAACATCTTCGCCAACATAGCCAGCTTCCGTTAACACAGTGGCATCAACAATGGTAAAAGGAACATCTAACATTTTAGCAATAGTACGAGCTAATAGAGTTTTTCCCGTACCTGTTTCGCCAACTAGAATAATATTTGATTTTTCTATTTCAACCTCATTATCGGTATCTTCCTGAAAAATTCTTTTGTAATGATTATAAACAGCAACTGAAAGAGACCGTTTTGCATCTTCCTGTCCAATTACATATTGATTAAGAAATTCGAAAATCTGAACAGGTTTCAGTAACTTTTGTTTTGGTGTAGTTTTTTTTGTAGATCTATGGCTTTCTTCGGTTAAAATCTGTTTCGCCTGGTCAACACAGCTATCGCAGATGTGCCCCGACATTCCTTCAATTAACATACCTGCTTCTTTACGACTACGGCCGCAGAACGAACATTTATCCATTAGTAAATAAAATTTGAAACTATTTTTAAATTATACCCTTCGACTTTCCTTCGACTACGCTCAGGACAAGCTACTCAGGGTGGCTATCTAAAAAATTATTTTTTCTTTTTATCGCGAACTAAAACCTCATCAATTAAGCCATAAGCTTTAGCTTCTGTTGCTGTCATCCAATAATCACGATCGCTATCTTTTTCGATTTTCGCAAAAGGATTTCCAGAATGAATAGCAAGAATATCATATAATTCTTTTTTCAATTTTAGAATTTCGCGAGCTGTTATTTCTATATCACTTGCTTGTCCTTCTGCACCACCCATTGGTTGGTGAATCATAACGCGACTATGTGTTAAAGCAGAGCGTTTACCTTTTGCACCAGCAGTTAATAAAATTGCCCCCATTGAAGCAGCCATTCCTGTACATATTGTTGCAACATCAGATCCAATATATTGCATAGTATCATAGATTCCTAATCCAGCATATACTGAACCACCAGGGGTATTGAAATAAATCTGAATATCTTTATTTGGGTCGCTGCTTTCTAAGAAAAGTAATTGTGCCTGAATAATATTTGCAACATCATCATCAATAGGTGCACCTAAAAATATTATACGATCCATCATTAATCTTGAAAAAACGTCCATTGTTGCAATGTTTAACTGACGCTCTTCAATAATTGTTGGTGAGATATAGCTATTTGTTACAGATTTATAACCATCAAAAATAGAACTACTAATTCCTTTGTGCTTAATTGCATATTTTCTGAATTCGCTATTATCTTTCATAGTTTAAATTTTAATTAGTTTTTACAATTTGCGAAACTCTTCTGGAGTAATTTCTTTTATTTCCAAATTTATCGATTCTTTCACAAATTCTAACACTTTATCTTCAACTTTTTTCTCTTCGATACGTTTTTTCTCTTTTTCGTTTGATAAAATTCTTTTTGCCATTTCATCAAGATACTCTTCAGGAACATTGTTCATTCCATATTGGCGGAACTGAGCCATTGCCACCTGTTTAGCTAACTCGTTTACTTCTTCTTCGCTTATTCTTAAGTCGTTTTCTTTTATGAATTTTTCCTTAACAAGCTGCCATTTAATGTCTTCCTGAAATGCAGGATATTCTTTTTCAAGAACATCATCTGTTAATTCTTTCTCGCTTGTTTTCTTTAACCATTTCTTTAAGAAGTCGTTTGGAAGTTCAAAAGTAGCCTGTGCCATCAATTGAGCACGAATATCAGCTTTAAGTTTATAATCACTTTCTGCTTTATAGCTTTCTGAAATTTCAGAAGTTATTTTTTCTAAAAATTGTTCTTCTGATGTTACTACATCTTTACCGTATATTTTATCCCAAAGTTCCTGATTAATTTCTGCATCAATGAATGAAGTCACTTCTTTTACCGTGAAACTGAAGTTATTAGTAGTTAATACCAAATCTTGTTTCTTTTGATTTAATAAACCGGCTATTTCGTCATCATTAGGAAATGCTTTTTTAATATCAAAACTAACATACTGATTAACTGTTAAGCCAATAAACTGTTTTTTTATTTCTTCATCTTTAATTACAGAAACAAGCATTTTTGATTCTTCATTAACAATACCACCTTCTGTTTCTTTGCCATCATCATTTAATTGAGTCATACAACCTTTAAGCATAGATTTCTCTTCGCTTTGATCAGCAGGCATATACGAGCCATAATTTCTGGTATAATATGTTTTGAAATTATCAATTGATTCCTGATCAACAGTTAAACTATATAGAGGAAGCTTAACTTTTTTATCAATTTTAATATCTATTTCAGGAGAAAGTCCTATTTCAAATGAAAATTCAAAAGTAGGCTCACTATCAAGATCAATTTTATCTAAATTATTTTCAGTAGCTAAAGGTTCTCCTAAAATACTTACTTTATTTTCTACTACATAATTCCACAAAGAATCAGATAAAACTTTATTTACTTCGTCGATTAAAACATTCTTACCATACATTTTTTTTACTAATCCTGCTGGCACCATGCCAGGGCGAAACCCTTTAATACTAGCTTTTTTTCGAAGGTCTTTCATTGCTTTTTCAACTTTTTCTTCGTAATCAGCTTTCTCAATTTTAACATTTAAAATTGCATTTAATGCGTCAAGGTCAGTCTTTGTAATGTTCATTTTAAATCTAAATTTTAATTTTAAAACCGCCACAAATATAATATTTGCAGCGGTTTCATTTTTCACTTCTTATAAGTACGGGTGAAGGGACTCGAACCCCCACACCTTGCGGCACCAGATCCTAAGTCTGGAGCGTCTACCAATTCCGCCACACCCGCAAAAAACGGTTGCAAAGTTAAAGGTTTTTATTTATAAATTATAATTTTTCACTAACTTTTCAAAAAAAAGTGCTCTAATTTTGTAAATTGAAAGAAGTTGTGTTAATTTGTTCCAATTAATATTTCGAAACAACAAACAGCTATGAGATTAATCCTTAGTTTTTTACTTATTACTTTTGCGTCTTTAAACCTTATTGCGCAAACTGATGTTGAAGTTATTAATCAAACAAATAAGAATGCACTTGACAGTAATCAGGTTAAGTGGCAGGCTGCTTTAATTAAAGACTCCTTACTGCAAATAAATAAAAACAAGATAGTTAACGTAAGGTGGGCTTCAAAAGTTGTTGATTTTTCTACACAATTTTCCAAAAAAGAAAAAGCTGCTTATCAAGTTTTAGGAAGACCAAACGTACTTCCAATTGGTGGTGATGCAAAAACAGCATGGAGTGTAAAAGAAAAAGATGGTAAAGAGTCAGATAACGACGCATTCATAAGAGTAGGCTACGATAACCCATCTAGGGTTCAACAAATTGCCATTGCAGAAAGCTTTAATCCTGGATCAATTACAAAAGTAACGGTATTTGGTGTAAAAGGTGAACAACAAGTTGTTTACGAAAAACCAGCACAAAATTTAGGTATTAAAAGCAGAATGATGAACATTATACTTCCTCAGGCAACAGAGTTTTATGTTTCTGAAGTAGAAGTCAGGCTTGACCCTACTGCAATTATTGGAAGCAATCAAATTGACGCCATTGGTGTTTCGGAAAATAAAGATTCAGTTACATGGAGTATTAATTTAATTCCTATGGTTGAATTTCCAAGCGCTGCTGAAAACTTAGGCGAAGCAATTAATTCTATATATGATGAAGTTGCTCCAATGATTTCTCCTGATGGAAAAACTGTATATTTCTGTCGTAAATTACATCCAGAAAATGCTGGTGGGTTTAATGATGAAGATGATATCTGGTATTCGAAAAAAGATGACAACGGAAAATGGATTGCTGCTAAAAACATTGGTGCACCATTAAATAATAAATTCAACAATTTTGTTCAATCTATTACTCCTGACGGAAACTCATTATTAGTTGGTAATTTATATAATAAAGACGGAACTACTGGTGCAGGCGTTTCTTTAACTTACAAAACAAAACAGGGATGGGCATTACCAGAGAAACAAACTATTGATGATTTTTTAAATCTTAATCAATTTGCAAATTATTTTTTATCAAATGATGGAAAATATTTACTTATGGCTATTGAAAAAGGTGATTCATATGGTGAACTCGATATTTATGTAAGTTTTAGAAAAGGCGATAACCGCTGGTCTAAACCTACTAATTTAGGGCCAATGATTAATTCATGTGTAAACGATTACAGTCCTTTCTTAGCTGCTGACGGAGTAACACTTTACTTTTCAACCGCAGGTATTTCAGGTTATGGACTAGAAGACATTTTTGTTACTACTCGTTTAGATGATACTTGGACAAATTGGAGCGAACCACAAAATTTAGGTTCAAAATTAAACAGTGCATCTTCTGATTCAAAATATAATATTCCTGCCTCTGGTGAGTTTGCATTTTTCTCAACTACAAATAAATCTATAGGAAAGAATGACATTTTCAAAATTAAACTTCCAACTAAAATAAAACCAAATCCAGTAGTATTAATTTCAGGTAAGGTTATTAACGAAAGAACAAATCAACCTGTTGATGCAAGAATTATTGTTGAAGAATTACCTAGCGGAAGAGAAGCTGCTATTGCTCGTACCGACCCAAATACAGGCGAGTTTAAAATTATTCTTCCAGCTGGAAAAAAATACGGATTCCGTGCAATTGGTTTAGGATTTTTTGAGGTTAATAAAAATATCGACTTAAGCGATGTTAAAGAATACACTGAAATAGAAGACGAAATGTTGCGTATGGCACCTATAGAAGTAGGTTCTATTGTAAGACTTAACAATATTTTCTTTGAATTTGCTAAAGCAACTTTATTACCAGAATCATTTCCAGAACTTGACAGAACAGCTGATTTCTTAAAAACAAATTCAAATATTACAATTGAAATTGGCGGTCATACTGATGATGTTGGATCTGATGTTACAAATCAAAAACTTTCAGAAAAAAGAGCTCAGTCAGTTGCTACCTATTTAATTTCAAAAGGCCTAGACACAAAACGTGTTACTGTTGTAGGTTATGGCGAAAGTCGCCCTGTTGCATTCAATACCGACGAAGAAGGTCGTGCAATGAACCGTAGAGTTGAATTTAAAATCATGAAAAAATAATCCTCAAATATTTTTATTATGAAATATTTCAAACAAAACGAAACACTAAATGGTGACTCATGTGTAAATTTATACAGTGGAATTTCTCAGGATGATATGAATAATGAAGTAGATAAACTTTTTAAATCATCTGGCTATAAAATAAAAGAAGGAAAACCGGGAAATGCTACATACGAAAAAGGAAGTAAAACAATGAGAATTTTGTTTGGTGCATTTTCTAAACATTTTGTTTTTCAAATTAAAACATACGCTAACGAACCTGATACTGTAAAAGTAACGGTTGTTAAGGGAACAAATGGTATAGCTGGTGGTTTGGTTGGAATGAAACAAGTAAAAAATGAATTAACAAGAATTTCTCAAGTTCTTCAAACTATTTAATTATTCTTTATACCAACTTGCATACATAGTATAACTATTTGCAATTCTTTCAATTTGCCCAACAACTAATGAGGGGTCTACATTTTTAATTTTTTTAGCTGGTATACCTGCATAAACTGAGCCTTCTTCTATTATTGTATTTTCTGACACAACTGCTCCAGCAGCAATAACACAATTGCTATGTATTATAACACCATCCATAATAATAGCACCCATTCCAATTAACACATTATCATGAATTGTACATCCATGAACTATTGCATTATGAGCAATTGACACATTATTACCAATAACAGTTGGTGCTTTTTTATAAGTTACGTGCACAATTGCACCATCTTGAATATTAACTTTATTTCCAATTCTTATTGTATTTACATCGCCCCTAACAACTGCATTAAACCAGACACTACATTCGTTTCCCATAACAACATCTCCAACAATAGTAGAATTTTCTGCAAAAAAACAATTCTCACCAAATATTGGTTTAATACCTCTCAATTCAATAATCAACGCCATAACATTTAGAAATTTAATAAAATTAGAACTCTAAAGATTAAATAGAAATTTCCTTTTTTAAAAGTACAATTATCTTACTTAGTAACTGCTCTGATAAAACTACAAGTGGTTGAATTTTTTCAACTTCTTTATGTTCTTTTGCTAAACGTTGGATTTCGTTTATTTTATTTTCTAAAAGTTTCATCCCTAAATAAGCTAGGGCTGGTTTCATTTTATGTGCAATATTTGTAATATCCGACCAATTATGATTTTCAGTTGCAATTTTAATCTGAGACATTTCTTCTAGAGTTTTCTCGATAAAAACGGTCAACATTTTATCAACTGTTTCCTTGCTTCCTTTTGAAATACCTTTAAGTACAGAAAGATCAAACAAATTCTCATCTCTAGAAACAAGTAAAACATCGTTATCGTGAAAGCGCTCGTTGCTATGATAAAAATTCGCATTTGCCATACCTAGTGAATTTGCAATTTTATGAAATAACACCTGAGATTTAAAAGGTTTTGAAATCGTATCATTCATTCCTACCTCAATATATTTTCTATGGTCTTCGCTATAGGCATTTGCAGTAATTGCAATAATTGGAGTTTCGCAAACAGGCTTTTTAAATCCTGTTCTTATTTGTTTTGTTGCTTCAACACCATCCATAACTGGCATTTGAATATCCATTAGAACAACATCATAACGAGTTGTCTTCATTTTATCTAAAACTTCTTGCCCATTTTCAACTATATCAATCTCGAATCCCCAATCTTCTACCATTGACTGCACAACCATTTGATTAAACACCTGGTCTTCCGCTAACAATATTCTAATTTTATCTATAGAATGTAAATTTGATTCTTGATTAGCATCTTCTTCAAGAAATAATTCATTCTCCATTCCAATTGGGAATTTAATATTGAATGAGAATATTGATCCTCTTTCTGGCTCGCTAGTTATTTCGAGTTTCCCTCCCATTAATTCAATTAACTTATTAGAAATAACAAGACCTAATCCAGAACCACCTGTAGATTCTGTTGAAATTGGACGGTTGTTAGAAAAACTTCCAATAATTTCTTTCATTCTATCAGCAGTTATACCAGCGCCTGTATCTGAAACTTCAAAATAAAACGAACAAAATTCTGTACAACCTAATTTCTTTGATATTTTTATTTCAACTTTCCCTTTTTCGGTATATTTAATTGCATTTTCAACTAAATTTAATAATATTTGATTTAATCTTGCAGAATCGCCTTTTAAGTAATAATCATCGCCATACACTACATAATCAGACAATAACTCTATACCTTTTGAACGCACATTATAAAACTGATTATTAATTACTGATGATATAACATCTTTAAGACTAAAGGTTTTATGTTGTAATGAAATTTCCCCAGACTCAATTTTTGAAATATCTAATAAATCGTTAACAATAACCATTAAATTCTCAGCTGACTTTATAATAACATTTAAAAAGTTAAATTGTTTTTTTGTAAGATCTGTTTTTAATAGAAGTTCAGACATTCCAATTATTGAATTCATTGGAATTCTAAAAGCATGACTCATATTAGCAAGAAAAACCGTTTTTGCTTTGTTAGCTTCTTCTGCTCTTTTGCGTTCAATTGTAATTTCTTCTTGCGCAGCTTTTCGTTCACGCAAATCACGAATTACTAAAAAAAGCATGTCTTTTCCGTCCCATTTACCAGGAGAATAAGTCGTTTCCGAAGGAATCATTTCACCAGTAGCAGAAATTAAAGGAAAAAATGAAAGCATTGCTTTGCCTTTTAAAGCTTTCTCTACAGTGTTTTTTATATCAAAAGAAAGTTCAGAAGGATGAATCTGATTAATATACATATTAGAAAGTTCTTCATCTAAATATCCTAATTTTTGTGCTGAAATTGGATTAAAATGAATTATTCTTCCTTCTGTATTTATTATAAACAACATGTCATTTATGCCAGTGAACAAACTTTCGAAATTTGTTTGATGTTCACGAAGTAAATTCTCAGAGTCTAATCGACCAATTACACCTCCTATTTTTGCACTTACTGCTTCCACTGTTTCAGTTACAATAACAGACGGAGCTTTATTTTTATCAGAAATTAAAACTAAAAGAGCTACAACTTCACGATTAAGTTTTACAGGTAAAGTAATAAAATATGTGGCCTCACGAATACTGTCAAAAATTAAAAACTCATCACGATTCTCTGATTTATTAATTATGCATAACTGTTCATTTAATGCAAGTTCTACTTCAGGTGAAGATGATTTAAAATTATTTGCTGAAGATTTAAAAGAAGTTGGTAATCCTACTTCATATTCAAAACACAAATCATTTTTTTGAGATAGAATATAAACAGCTCCTCCCATAAAACAATCTATTCTTAAAAGATGCTCAAGTAAAATATGAACAGCCTCACGAAGGCTTAATGTAATACTTAATTCAATAGCAATTTCTTTTTGAAGAGTTATAAGAAATTCTGCATCAGAACCGTGTGTATTATTTATCTCTTTAGTTTTATTCATGACCAGATACTTTGTTAGCAACAATAAAATATTTTAAATTTTCATCAAACGAATATCATAATTAAGGCATTACAATATATGAAAATTCCATATAATAATAAAAAATATATGTCAATATATATAATTAATTGGTAAAGATTAATTCTTTACAATCACAATTTTAACTTAAAAATTACATTTATGATTTTAAACCTTTACCTGACGTATTATTCAGGTATATATTCAACGCAGCTTCTGCTTCTTTTAGCTGTGTAATATCCATTACATTACCAATGATATAAGAATCTTGTCCGTTTTCATCACTAACTACTTTATATTTATCACTTACCCAGCGATAATCCCCTTTTTTATGGCTAATTCTATATTCAATAATAAATTCGGTTTGCAATTGAGGAATTGCTTTTACCATTTTAGCAATTATATTTTCGGCTTTACCTATATCATCAGGATGAAGCAATGCCATAATTTCAGATGCTTTCATAGCATAAAATTCCTCAGGAGTAAAACCTAGAAGTTGAGCTAATGCCGAGCTTATATATTCGTAGTTCCCGGTTTTAACATTAAGCTTATAAAGAATTTGTCGTGCATTATCTAGAATTTCGCGGAAATTAACCTCGTTAATCCTACTTTTTTCTATAATAAATGTATTATCGGTAAGTTCATGAATAATACAGAAGCCTCCAGTAACCTGGTTTTCATCATTATATACCGGTGTCATTATACCATTAAGATATAAAGACTGATTTTTATTTATAAAATAATTTCCAGTAAAAGTCACCTTTTCTCCTAACAAACAAGTTTTTATAGCTTCTTTAAAATCTATATTGTAGCCTGTTTCCAATAAATTGTAACCAATTATTTCATTTTTTGAAAGTAAAATAATATTCTCATATTTTTCATTACAATCACTTATTTTTCCATCATTTGAGAAATAGAATAAGCCAAAAGGACTATTATCAAATATTAAATGGTAGCTTTTCTCTTGTTCAATAATTGCTTTTTCAATTATTTTTCTTTGTGTAATATCTCTTACAACTGCTAATACATAATCTTCTTTATTAAAAGAAAATTTATTTAGAGTAACTTCAGTGTCAAATGGTTCATCTCCTCCTCTGACATGAATCCATTCAAAAAACTGAGGAATTCCATCTAATGCAAGATCAATTTTTTCGCGAGCAAATTCACGAGACGAGCGACCATTTGCCTGAAATGTTGGAGAAAAACGATAATGATATGGAGTATGCATTATTAATTCCTCGAGACTTGATTTAAAAATATCAACACTTCTTTGATTGCAATCAATAAATTTATCGTCTTTAATAATTAAGTATGCATCATTAGCTGATTCAAAAAGAGTATGATATTTATTTTCTCTTTCAATAAGTTCATTTTCAGCACGGCGATAACGAGTAATATTTCTGGCTATACCTTCAATAGCAATTAACTCGCCTTCTTCATTCTTTACAGGTATTTCTTTTATTTCTAAAAAGCTTACTGAGCCATTAATGTTTTTCACTTCAACCTCAAACGGGGGCTGTTTTAAATCATTGTATGCTAGCTGATTATGCCTATTAAAACAATCGTCATAAAGCTTCGCAGCACCTAATTTCTTAAATGAATCAATAAAATCCACTTTTGAAAAGCCTAAAACATTTGTTATGGAAGAGCTTAAATATTTAAATGGATTGTTTTTTTCGTGCCTATAAAAGAAATAATCATCTTTTAAATTATCAACTACCAGTCTATAATTTTTACGACTTACAATTAAAGATTCATTTAATTCAATGTATTTACTAAAGGGCTTTCGAAGTAGAAAATATAGCAGAACTGAAAGTACTATAAGTATAAAAAACCACCTATATGTTTGAACCAGATTCCAAATTACTGTATTTTGAATTGCAATTTCTAGAAAATAATCTGAGAATAAAAAGAGAACAATAAAAGATGAAGCAAAGAAAATTCCGGTAACTTTTAGTTTCCAATTATTCTTTAAATTTATTTTCATGTTTAACATAAATTTTATCTGATTCGATCAATTGACCGAATCAATTTTTCATCTTTTTTTATTGACCTAAAAGCAAGATAAGTAAATATAGCTGATAATAAAGGAAAAGCCATTACAACTTTATAATTTGTTAAAACATTTTCTACTTGGCCAGCATCCCATATAAAAAAGAATAATAGCAATTGGAAAAAAACAAGTAAAATTATATTAATAAAACATGATTTCATTTGCAAAGTTCTGTTTTTATATAAGAAAACAATCACAAATAACATTAATTCATTAAATATAAATAACAGTAAAATAAAGAAAGAAAATGATTCAAGGTTTAATATTGAATCCGACTGTAATCCAGAAATAACAAATTCAATAATTTTTTTATCTGGTAAAACAAAAGAAGCAACTGGTATAAAAACCATTGCTAGCTGAAAAGCAAAAGCAAATATCAAAAATACGGTTTGAATTCTTTGTATCATAAAACGATAAACTTTAATACAAACCTAATAAAAAAAGAGACATATTCGCAACAATTTTCTTCGAAATTATAAAGTGATTTAATTTCAAATCTCGACTAAACATTGGGGATTTCTAAATTTTAAGCTACTTTCGCATTATTGATTTTAAAATAAACGTCCTTAATTTAAGATGATTAACATCTACTCTAATATTCAAAACTTTATAAACAGATTATTAATTTGGCGATTAAAGCACGTTAACGATAAATATTTTATAATTTTTCTTTCTGTAATTGTTGGAGCTCTTGCTGGACTAACAGCTGTGCTTATCAAAAACACAGTTCATTTTATTAGCTTTTTACTAACCTATAACTTTTCAGACAAGTACCAAAATTTCTTTTACTTAGCATACCCTGCAATTGGTATTCTAATAGTAATTGTGCTACTAAAATTCATATTAAAGAAAAAACCAAAACCCGAAATCCCAAATGTTTTATATGCAATTTCTAGATTAGAAGGCAAACTAAAAGCTTCAAATATTTACACAACTATTTTAGCAAGTACAATAACTGTAGGTTTTGGAGGATCGGTTGGATTAGAAGGACCATCCGTAACAACAGGTGCATCAGTTGGTTCCTCTCTTGCCCAATTACTCCGATTAAGTTACAAACAAACAATTTTACTAATTGGATGTGCAGGTGCAGCAGCTATAGCTTCACTTTTTAAAGCCCCAGTTACAGGAATTGTTTTTGCCCTTGAAATATTTATGCTCGATTTAACAATGGCATCAATTTTACCATTGCTTATTTCTTCTGTTACTGGAGCATTGGCATCATATCTTTTTTTTGGGCAAGATGTTATTTACGATTTTCAATTAATTAGCAAATTCAATATTAAAGAAATTCCATATTATTTAATTTTAGGGCTTTTAACTGGATTTTTTGCAGTATATTTTACTGCCATTCAAATAAGTATAAAGAAACTTTTTAAAAAAATATCTTCATGGATTGTAAGGCTTGCAATTGGAGGTACAATTCTAGGTATTCTCATATTTTTTATGCCTTCTTTGTTTGGAGAAGGTTATCAAACTGTTAATTCTAGCTTACATGGCGACTATTCATACTTATTTGAACATAGTCAGTTTTATGAATATAAGGACAGTATTTACTCGGTAATTTTAATGTTCTTAGCTCTTGTAATTTTTAAATCTATAGCAACCGCAGTAACTTTTGGTGCAGGAGGAGTTGGTGGAATATTTGCACCAATTTTATTTCTTGGAGCAAATCTTGGATTTTTAATCGCTAAACTTTTCGAGGTTATTGGAATTAGAGTTCAGGCAAGTAACTATGCCTTAGTTGGCATGGCTGGTTTACTCTCAGGTGTAATGTATGCACCTTTAACAGGAATCTTTCTTATTGCAGAAATAACAAATGGATACGAACTTATTTTTCCGTTAATGTTGGTATCAACAATATCTTATGCCATTGCTAGAGGCTTTAATCCACATTCAATTTATACAAGAAAACTAGCTAAAGATGGAAACCTAATTACTCACAACAAAGATAAAGCTGTTCTTTCAATGATGAAGGTTGAAAAACATATTGAAACAAATTTCAGATCTGTTAAACCTAATGATACATTAAGAAAACTAATTGAAATAATATCTAAGTCAAATAGAAACTTGTATCCTATAATTGATGAAGAAAATAATTTTCTTGGAATTGTCTTTTTAGACCATATTAAACACATTATTTTTAAACCCGAATTTTACGATACCATTGTTGTAAAAGATTTAGGATTTATTCCGCAGGCTTTGGTTAAACCTGACGATACAATGGAAGAAGTTGTAAAGAAATTTCAAGAGACTGGCAACTTTAATATGCCCGTAGTTAAAGATGGTAAATATTTGGGGTTTGTTTCCAGAGCAAATATTTTTTCGGCTTACCGCAAAAAACTGAATTATTTTTCTGAAGAATAAAGAAATACTTATTTCAAATCTCTTTAACTCTTCAAGGCATCCGCTCTTTCAGGCGAGGACTCCTAAAAATATTTTAATATTGTAAACAGAATATTCCAGGCGAGGACGCCTGGAATATTATACTTGAAAGACACAAAAAAAAAGAGCTGCCAAAATTTTGGCAGCTCTTTTTAAAATAATTTTTTAATATTATTGAATACTATCGTTTAATTGTTGCATAGCATTATTTAAATCGCCACCAAAGTCATTTAGTGTATTTTCAAAAGAAGGAACTTGACTTACTGAATACATAAAATATCCTAAAAGTAAAACAACAACAACGTTAATAATTAAACCTGTCATTGCTAGTCCTTTTCCGCCACCTGTTGCGCCTAGTTTCTTCATTCCCATAAAGCTTAATAGTAAACCAACAATAGCTATTACTAAGCATACAATAAGTGAAATGTAACCGTTTAATCCAGCAGCTTGAGCTATAGCAGCAGCTGCCCAAACGAACCAAATACTAACGATCATCAATAATGAAATAACAAATCCAACGATTGCTAAGCCCTTACCCTGAGGTTTTTGTGTAGTTTCTTCCATAATTTAAAAGTTTTAGATTAATTAATAAGTTTACGGAGGCTAAAGTATAACATCTTTTTTTGACAGCCAAACTAATATTATATTTTTTATCCACACCCATATTTTAAATATTTTTAACCTTATTTGTTTTGTGTGTATAGTAAAATCTTAACTTTGGCCGTGTTTCATTTTTTTACATAAATATTTATTCACAATGGAAAAAGATTTAAAAATATTTGGCCTTATTGAAGAAGAGCACAACAGACAGCTCCAAGGTATAGAACTTATCGCATCTGAGAACTTTGTTAGCCAACAAGTGCTTCAAGCTATGGGTTCTGTTTTAACAAATAAATATGCCGAAGGTTATCCTGGCAAACGTTACTATGGTGGATGCGAAGTTGTTGACAAGACTGAACAGCTTGCTATTGATAGAATTAAAGAACTTTTTGGTGCAGAATATGCAAATGTACAACCTCATTCTGGTGCTCAAGCAAATGCAGCAGTAATGCTTGCAGTATTAAAACCTGGCGATAAATTTATGGGGCTAGATCTTTCTCATGGTGGACATTTAACTCATGGTTCACTTGTAAATTATTCTGGCATACTATATCAACCTTTTGCATATAGAGTTAAAGAAGATACTGGGTTGATAGATTATGACGAGATGGAAAAACTAGCCATGGAACATAAACCAAAAATGATTATTGCTGGAGCTTCAGCATATAGCCGCGATTGGGATTATGCTCGCATGCGATTTATTGCAGATAAAATTGGTGCATTACTAATGGCCGACATTTCACATCCTGCGGGATTAATTGCTGCTAAAGAATTAAACAACCCTTTCCCTCATTGTCACATTGTTACATCTACAACACACAAAACTCTAAGAGGTCCTCGCGGTGGCATAATTTTAATAGGTATCGATTTTCCTAATCCCTGGGGATTAACTACACCAAAAGGTGAAATAAAAATGATGTCAACTTTAATTGACTCTGCTGTTTTTCCTGGCATTCAAGGTGGACCACTTGAACATGTAATTGCATCTAAAGCTGTTGCCTTTGGCGAGGCACTTAGTCCATCATATACAGAATACATCAAACAGGTTAGAAAAAATGCTGTTAGAATGGCAACAGAATTTGTAAATAAAGGATATAAAGTAATTTCTGGAGGAACTGATAATCACCTAATGCTTATCGACCTTCGCACAAAATTTCCTGAAATTACTGGTAAACAAGTTGAAAATACTTTGGTAAAAGCACATATTACTATCAATAAAAATATGGTTCCATTCGATACACGTTCACCATTTCAGGCATCTGGTATCCGCATTGGAACACCTGCAATAACAACACGTGGAATGAAAGAAGAACACATGCCAGTAATTGTTGATTTAGTAGATAGAGTAATTTCAAATATCACAAACGAAGACATCATAAACAAAACAGGAAAAGAAGTAAACGAAATGATGAAACAATTTAAATTGTTTGCTTACTAATATTAAATCACAAATAATAATATTTGTCAATTGTGCTTTGGCATTTATTTGAAATTTGTTTTTGACGTTTGGCTTTTAAACTTATGGAATGGTATTTATACGTTTTAGTAGTCTCCGCTGGGCTTTTAGTAGGTTTCATTAACACACTTGCTGGGAGTGGTTCGCTAATTTCATTGCCATTACTAATGTTTATGGGATTGCCTGCGAATGTAGCAAATGGAACTAATAGAATTGGAATATTTTTGCAATCTGTTGTGGCTGCATTAAGTTTCAGAAAACAAAAGATTTTTAAATGGAACGAAGCATTCTATATTACAATTCCAGCAGTTATTGGTGCTTTTCCAGGAGCAGTAATAGCAGCTAACATTCCAAAAGAATTTCTAAACTATGCAATAGGCATCCTTTTAATATTTATGTTTTTTATTGTTTGGCTAAAGCCAGAACAATGGGTAAAAGGTAAAGCCGGAAAAATAAAAGCACGACCTGGAATACTTCAAATTATCATTTATTTTTTGATTGGAGTTTATGGGGGATTTATTCAAGCAGGTATTGGGTTTTTCTTGCTTTCAGCACTTGTGCTAAGCTCTGGTTATGATCTTGTAAAAGCAAATGCATTAAAAGTTTTTATTACAGGTGCATTTACTCTAATTGTATTACCTGTATTTATTTATTACGATCAGATAAATTATTTACTTGGAGGGCTACTTGCAGCTGGAAGTATGGTGGGTGCTTGGATAGCAACAAAAGTTGCCATAAAAAAAGGACCTGTTTTTATAAGATATTTTCTTCTTGTAATAATATTAGCATCATCAATCAAGTTATTAATAATTGATGTGTTTTTTTAAATATCAAGAATATGAAAACAATCTTTTTTCCTTTTTTATTGCTTTTAGCGATAATCGTGTTTTCAAGTCTTTCTTCGGACAAAAAAGTTGAAGTAAAAAAGCTTGGAATTGAAGATGCTATTAATAAAGGTTTAATAAGAGCCGTAGTTAAAGGCAAAGGTGGTCATGGCGGAGAATGCATAAACCTTAACATTATAAGTATTGCTTCTGTTGATACAACTATTTATGTTGAAGCTGGAAGAAGGTTAAACTCAGAAGATTCAACCATACAGGACATTTTGGTAGTAAAAGAAATTCCAATTTTTGTAAAAGCTGGTGAAGAAAAGAATATTAATATTTATGGATTTTGTTGTCAGGCATCTAATCACTCTCCTTCTACCAATGAAAAATTTGACATAGGCCATATGGCTGATAGCGGACTTGTTAAACTTGCACAATTTTTAAGTAAAAATCCATTTGAAGACGGTATTATGCAAAATGCAGTATGGGTTATTTCAGACAATCACCCATTATCTTCTGTTGGTTCATCTGATGCAAGTAAAAGAAAAGAATTACGTAAACTTCATAATATACTTGCCACAATAAAACATTTACCAATAGATTTTTCATGGTATTCTCTTACTTTTAAATCAGATACTGCAAGATTATTTTCTGGTGTTCCCGATTCATTGTATGGAGACATAGAATATAGTATATGGAAAAACAGTAGTGTGTCTCTAACACTTAGCGATTCTATTGGGCACGTTGTGAAAAGATTTTTTTCAAATAAACCTCAGAACCCTGAGAAGTACACATACGAAATTAAAACTTCTGTTTTTGGATACCCAAAAGGTAAATATTTTGTTAGGTTGTTTGCAAATGATCAAATGAAGCTGGAGAAAACTGTAGAACTTTAATTTCCATTTTATTCATTTATTTCCTCTTTATCTATACCCTATCAATGTCTTTAATGCAATAAAGAATGTAAAAATACCTTATTTTTACATTCTAAACTATAATTACAATATTAGTAAACTTATAATATGACTGACAAATTTTCCATAATTGAGATCAACAGATTATATCAAATAATTGAAAAAGATTTTAGCGAGAGAAAAGAGATATTTGGAATTCCTGAAGAACTTTTTTTCAGACCATCAAAAAACGATAATTTTAAAATCTCACGTTATGGGCAAATTATAGAATCACCTATTGGAGTGGCTGCTGGTCCACATTCTCAAATGGCACAAAATATAATCTCCGCCTGGCTTTGTGGTGCAAGATATATCGAATTAAAAACGATTCAGACTCTTGATGAAATTAATGTTTCAAAACCCTGTATTGACATGCAGGATGAGGGCTATAATTGTGAATGGTCACAGGAACTTAGAATTCATGAAACATTTGAAGAATATTTAAAAGCATGGATACTAATTCATATCTTAAAACACAAATTAAACTTTGAAAAAAGCGAAGATATTGGTGTTATTTTTAACATGAGTGCAGGTTACAATATGGAAGGGTTGTTAAAAGAAAATGTACAATGGTTCTTTAGTAAAATGGAGAATTGTAAACAAGAAAAAGAAAAATATATTGAATTACTAAAACCACTTTATCCGGAAATTGCAAACATTGAAATTCCAAATAGAATTACTGACAACATTACTTTATCTACAATGCACGGCTGTCCACCAGAAGAAATTGAAAATATTGGACTATATCTTATTAACGAAAAGAAACTCAACACTACAATTAAACTAAATCCTACACTACTTGGATCAAAAGAATTAAGAGAAATTTTAAACGCAAAACTTGGTTTTAAAACTGAAGTACCTGATATTGCTTTCGATCACGATTTAAAATATGCTGACGCTTTAAAACTTATTAACTCGCTACAGCAAGCTGCTGATAAAAACAACGTTCAGTTTAATCTTAAACTTACTAATACTTTAGAAAGCATAAATAACAAAAATATCTTCTCTGCCGATGAGAAAATGATGTACATGAGTGGTCGTGCTCTACACCCTATAAGCATAAACCTTGCTAAGAAATTACAAAATGAATTTAATGGTAAATTAGATATTTCTTTTTGTGCAGGAGCCGATTGCTTTAACATTTCTGACATTCTAAATTGTGGTCTTCAACCAATAACAATTTGTTCGGATATTTTAAAACCTGGTGGATATGGCCGACTTATACAATATATTGAGAATATCAGAGAAAATAAAACTGTAACAAATAAACTTGAATTTCTTAACAAATATGCAGATGAAGTTATTTCTGAAAAAGCATATATCCGTGACTCATTCCACACACCTGATATTAAAACAAACAGAGAATTAAATTATTTTGATTGCATTCACCCTCCTTGTGTCGATACCTGCCCAACAAATCAAGACATACCCGATTATTTATACTTAACCTCAATTGGCGAATTCGAAAAAGCATTTGAAGTAATACTTAAAAAAAATCCTTTTCCAGCATCTTTAGGAATGGTTTGCGACCATCTTTGTCAATCTAAATGCACAAGAATAAACTATGATGACAGCATACAAATAAGAGAAGTAAAACGATTTATTGCAGATTATGGGAGCAACGAGAATTTCTTAAAGCCAGCAAAAGAAAACGAATTTAAAGTTTCTATAATTGGTGCAGGTCCATCAGGTCTAGCTTGTGCATATTTCTTAAGACTAGCTGGATTTAAAGTTAATGTTTACGAGACTAAAAATATTGCAGGCGGAATGGTTGCAGATGCTATTCCGGCATTCCGCCTTAGAAAACAATCTATAGAAAAAGATATAGAAAGAATTAAAAACCTTGGAGTAAATATTCATTATTCAAACAAAATTGATTCTTCATTTTTTGAAAATATCCAGAAAGAAAGCGATTTCATTTATCTTGCTACTGGCGCGCAAAAATTTAAAAAACTTGACATTGAAGGCGAAAGTTCAATTGGTGTTTTAGATGCTTTTAATTTTCTGTATTCTGTTAAAAACGACAAACACATTGAACTCGGAAAAAATGTTATAATAATTGGCGGTGGAAATACTGCAATGGATGTTGCACGTACTGCAAACAGACTCATTCATACAAATGGAAAAGTAACTGTTGTATACAGAAGAACGATACACGAAATGCCTGCCGATGCTGAAGAAATTGCAGCATTAATTGATGAAGGAATAGAAATAATAGAACTATCTGCACCGGAAAAAATAGTTTCAGAGAACGGAAAAACAACAGCATTAATTTGCTCAAAAATGAAACTAGGAGAACCAGATTCTTCAGGTAGAGCAAAACCAATAAAAATTGAAAACTCAGAATTTACTATTAATGTAGATTCAATTATTCCTGCATTAGGACAAGATGTAGACATTGATTTTATAAAACCTGAATTGCTAAAAACAAATCCTAATAGCTACGAAACACAAATTAAAAATATTTTCATTGGTGGCGATGCAATGCGAGGTGCTGCAACAATAGTAAAAGCTGTTGGTGATGGTAGAAAGGTAGCTTCTGAAATATTAAATCGTACTGGCATAAATTATAATTTTGAACCCGAAAAAGTAAATCGTGGTTTAAAACACAAAGATTATATTATTAAAAAATCTACTCGCAATAAATCAGAACAACTTACAGAATCTGCAATTGAAAACAGAAAGAATTTTAATATAGTAATTTCTCCACTAACGAAAGAGCAAGCGGTTACTGAAGCCAAACGTTGCTTACTTTGCGATGATGTTTGCAATATATGCGTAACAGTTTGCCCAAATCGTGCAAATTATAGTTACTTTATTGAACCAAAAAACATAATTATATATAAAGCAATAAAAAGTTGCGAAACAATAAATATTGAAAAAGCAGGAATATTAAACCTTTCACAAAATACTCAGGTTTTAAATATTGGCGACTTTTGCAACGAATGTGGCAATTGCACAACATTTTGCCCAACAAATGGAAAACCATTTAAAGATAAACCTAAATTTTACCTGAGCGAAAAAAGTTTTAAAGAAATTGAAAATGGATTTACTATTAACAAAACACTAAACAATACAGTTTTATTTCATAAAACATACAATGAAACAAGCTGTCTGTGCTTAGTTGACAATGAATTTGTTTATGAGTCAAAACATGTAAAAGCAACATTTAACAAATCCGATTTCACAATTAAAAATGTTGAATTCTTAAATGACAATATTGAAGAATTCGAATTCACAGACGCTGCTAATATGTTTGCTTTATTTGATGCTGCAAAAAATCTATATTAATATTCTAATCGTAGTTTGAAACTACGATTAGATATTAGACTTTAAAATATTTAGATTATCAATCTTTGCTTGTCGAAGGACTCGAAAACTGAGGTTCTATAAGTCACCCTTTGAGTGCCTCAGGGTGACAGCAAAAAGTTTATCACAATTTAACAAATCTCTCACTTAAATTAATCTCGTTACCAACAATAGTAATCCCATAAACACCTTTTTCTAAAGCGCTAACATTAACAACTGTTTCATTTTGGCTTGATGTCATTCTTTTTAATAAAACACCTTGCATATTGTAAATTAATATTTCTGTAGATGAAGAAACTTTTGAAAGTATTTTAATATTTAAATCATTTGTTACAGGATTGGGATAAATATCAATTTTATGTAAATCTGCATTTAAATTCTCAGAACTTACAGGATATCTAACAAAAACAGATATTGTAGTATCGTAAGTACAACCGAAATCATCTGTTGCAGAAAAAGTATATGCAACATCACCAGTTACTGTTGGGGTTGCAGTTCCTATACCATTTTCCTGAGAAATAATTCCATTTCCTGACCATGAATAATTTAGTGAATCATAACTATTTCCAAAAGACCATAATGGTGGAACAATTAAAGGATTAAAATTTAACATCCAGTAAAAAAGATAACCATCATCAGCACCAAGATGATCGGTAATATGAATCGTCCAGTCACCATTTAATGGACAACCTATTAAATTTGTAAATGGAGTTTCGGGCGCATAATTTCCAGCGGGAATAAAATATGCTCCGGTAATAACATTCCCTTCCAGATCAGTAAAATTATGCTGGGTTGTACTTGCAACGCCAGGCAGAGTAATTGTATCAACTGGTGTCCAATTATAAGTATAACCTATTCCTGGGCTTGTAGCTGGTGTTATATCACATGGCTCACCTAAATGAGTCATACCTGCAGAAGGATAGCCAACAGGAGGAGTACAAGTGGTACATGTCCAATTATAATGACCAATCAAATTTACCGCTTGCCCATTCGGGCATGTTAGCCAAACTTCTAAATCACCTAAATATGAATGCTCAATATTCATTGTTAAAGATTGCAAATCAGAAACACCAGTATATACTTGCCCCGGAGCAAATATTGTTTGTGTTAAAGTAGTAGTATATGTTACACCACTACCATCAGGAATTAACACTAAACTGGAAACTACTGTTGGAATTGGTTGAGTCCATGTATTTGTTGTTGCCTCCCCAATTAAATTTACAGATTGCCAAAATGTTATTGTATCCTGAACTATTGTAGCACCTGCAAATATTGGTGTGGTTGAAATCATTACCATATTTCGTGAGTAATTTGAATTATGACAACCACCTATATCAATACCAGAAACAGTCGTATAAAAACCACCACCATTAGGAAACACATGGGTTACATTTGAAAGCCCTGCTCCAGTCTGCACAGGTGATCCATCACCAAAATCCCAGGTAAAAACAATATTTGTATCTGATTGATGATAATATAAATCATTATTTGTATAGGTACCAGCAGCATTAAAGGTTATAGACTGATTTTGGCATGCTCGTATTGTATCACCATTAAAATAGGGCATATTGGCACCAGTAATGTTTACATCAAAAGCCTGACAAGGATATGTACAAGAAATTGTAGCTTCCCATCCAGCCATGGAAACAGACCCATCTGAAGTAAAAACTAAGGTCAAACAACCACTTCCCTGAGATGTAATAGCTTGTCCTAGTAAAGCGGTTGCAGTTCCAGTTGCAGTTAAAATTATTAACCCTGCCGCTGAACTACCTTCATGAATTACTAAATTGTCAAAATTATTTTCAAGAACAAATTGTGTGAAGATCAATGACACCTGAGCACCAGGCAATGCAGCACAAATTGTTAAAGTTAAATTTTCACTAGCTTGATATGTTCCAACTGCTCCACCTGAATCATAAAAAGTACCACCGCAAAGACTAACTGAAGTATCATGCATAAGCACAACCTGCGCTTTTAAATTTAAACTATGTAAACTTATAATAACAATAATTACACAGCTACAAAATATTTTAAATAAATTCATATTAAATAGTTTTTACCTTAGTAAGACAAATAACTCTCTTAATCGTTGCCCCAAAATTATATGTTACACAACAATAAAAATACAATTTAATAGATTAAAAAGCAAGAATGTACCTCCTAACAAAACATTTGAGTTTATTAACAACGTGTATTACCCAATTAAGTATTACTAAATTTATAATTTAACTTTATAAACTTTTTGCTTTCAACTGTAGGGATGTTCAAAAAAACAATATTTTTATTTATTCATGCCTTATAATTACTTACTTTTGTATTCTTAATTCGATTATTAAAATTTTTTATATATGATAAAGATTGAAAACAAGATCGTTAACCACGATATAAGAAAGAAAGCAATTGAGCGTTTACGCGAAAAAGGTATTGTACTTCCTACTTATGCTCAAATGAGAGATCCTCAATTAATTCCTGAAAAGATTAAAGACAAATTAAAAAATATTGGATTATGGGAACTTAATCCACTTAACCTTTTCCGCATTAACTGGCACAACGAGCCAAAAGAAACAGGTGGTTTATTTGGTGGCGTAAATTATATTGAAATCCCAAAAGAAATAACAGGAATTGACACGCGCATTGTTCTTATTGTAGGCAAATGGTTTCCTACAGGTGCACATAAAGTTGGGGCTGCATATGGTTGCTTAGCTCCAAGAATTATTTCAGGCCAATTTGATCCTACTTATAATAAAGCTGTTTGGCCATCAACAGGAAATTATTGTCGTGGTGGTGCTTTCGACTCATATTTAATGGGTTGTACTGCTGTTGCTATTCTACCTGAAGAAATGAGTAAAGAACGTTTTGCTTGGTTAAAAGATATTGGTGCTGAAGTAATTGCTACCCATGGCTGCGAATCAAATGTAAAAGAGATTTATGACGCATGCTGGGATATTAGAAAAAACAGAAAAGATTGTATTATTTTTAATCAATTCGACGAATTCGGAAATCCTTGCTGGCATTATAATGTAACAGGTTATGCATTAGAGGAAGTTTATAATAAAATTAAAACTCCAAAATCAAAATTTGCCGGATATATTTCAGCTACAGGATCTGCAGGAACTATTTCAGCAGGTGATTTCTTAAGAACAAAACATCCACACATTAAAGTTGCTGCATCTGAAGCATTACAATGCCCAACTCTTTTAATGAATGGTTTTGGCGGACATAGAATTGAAGGTATTGGCGACAAACATGTTCCATGGGTACATAATGTTAAGAATACTGATGCAGTTGTTGCTATTGATGATGAAGATTGCATGAGAATTTTCAGACTTTTTAATGAAAAAGAAGGAAAACAATATTTAAAATCAATTGGAATTAGTCAAGAAAATATTGATTCACTAGAATTATTGGGCATTTCAGGAATTTCAAACATGCTATCTGCAATTAAAACTGCAAAACATTTTGAAATGACTTCTGATGATGTTATTATGACAATTGCAACAGATTCAGCAGTTATGTATCAGTCACGTCTTGAAGAATTGGCAGCTGATAAAGGCGCATATTCAAATATTCAAGCTGTAAAAGATTATGAAAAATGCCTTTTAGGAACAAAGGCTGATTATATAAAAGAGTTGACATATAACGACCGTAAAATGATTCATAATCTGAAATATTTTACATGGGTAGAACAACAGGCAAAAGATGTAGAAGATTTAAATCAGTTATGGTACGACAGAGAAATCTGGGATCAAATATTCCATCAGGATGTTAAACTTGATGAAATGATAAATGAATTTAACGAAGAAACCGGAGTTCTTAAGAATTTATAATTTGGCTATCTTATAACCATTTAGCGATGAACAATAAATTCCATTTCTTATGTGTTGATTGTGGTAAAATTATAAATTCAACGAAGGTTGAATATTTATGCAATGACTGCGAAAGCAATAATAGCGTATCACAACCACCACAAGGAGTTTTAAAAACAGAATATAATTTCTCCGAAATTAAATCAAGATTACATGAAGGTATTTTTAACAAATTAGAAAACACAGGCTTTATTGACATATTACCAATTAAATCAATTAATAGCCTACCTTATTTAAAAGTTGGAAATACACCGTTATATAATGTTACAGAATTAAACAAAACTGAATTAAATTTTAGTTTATTACTTAAAGACGATTCTCAGAATCCAACTTTTTCATTTAAAGACAGAGCTTCAGCTATCGTCTCAGCGTATGCAAAAGAAAATAATATTGATACAATTGTTGCGGCATCAACTGGTAATGCGGGTTCTTCTTTAGCAGGAATTTGTGCTGCGCAAAAACAAAGAGCAATAATTTTTGTTCCGGCGAATGCACCAAAAGCAAAGCTTACTCAAATAATGATGTATGGAGCTCAAATTGTGCCGGTAAATGGAAATTACGATACAGCTTTTGACTTAAGTATTGAAATTACAAAGAAATACGGTTGGTATAATCGTAATACTGCATTCAATCCATTAACTATTGAAGGCAAGAAAACTGTTTCTTATGAATTATATTCACAGTTAAATCAATCTTTGCCTGATAGAATATTTGTACCTGTCGGCGATGGAGTAATAATTTCGGGAGTATACAAAGGCTTTGAAGACTTATTAAAACTTGGAATAATAAAAAAGATACCTACCATTGTCGCAGTTCAGGCATTTGGGAGTAGTAATATAATAAACAACCTTAATCGTCAAGAGTTCATTTCAACTCCAAGTAAAACAGTTGCAGATTCAATTTCTGTTAATATTCCAAGAAATTTCAGAATGTCCAAAAAATATTTGCAAACTTTTGAAGGCGAAAACATATTGGTTAATGATGATGAAATAATTGCAGCCTCAAAAGTATTAAGTAGCAATACAGGCATTTTTACTGAACCAGCTGCAGCTACAGCATTCGCAGGATTCCTGAGTTATTACAACAATAACAGATTGAAGAAAGAAAGTAAAAATGTAGTTATACTAACAGGTAGCGGACTAAAAGACTTAAATGCAGTTCAATCAATAATAAATATTCCAAACCCAGTAAATCCGACTATTTCTGATGTCGAAAGATTTCTAAATTTATAATACATAATGTTAATATTATGATTAATTTCATTCTTAACAAAGAGAATATTAATTACAACGGTAATCCTGAATTAACGTTGTTAAAGTATTTACGAAATGAATTAGAAATTACTTCTGTAAAAGATGGTTGCTCTGGACAAGCTGCTTGTGGTGCTTGCATGGTTGAAATAAACGGAGAAGCAAAACTTTCATGCATTACTCCAATGAATAAAATTCAAGGAACAGAAGTTACAACTATGGAAGGTGTGCCTGAACCCATAAAACAAGTTTTAGGAAAAGCATTTGTTGAAAAGGGTGCCGTTCAATGCGGATTTTGCACACCAGGATTCTTGATGAGGACAAAAGTTCTTCTTCAGAAAAACCCAACTCCCACAAAAGAAGAAATAAAACAGGCACTAACTTTAAATCTTTGTCGTTGTACCGGATACGTCAAAATTATTGAAGCAATTGAAGAAGCAGCAAAATCTTTAACAAATGGTAAAGGAATTGAATACTCAGACATCTCAGGAAAAGTAGGAACTTCATATCCTAAATATCAGGCATACGAAACTGCAATTGGCAAAAGAGCTTTTGTTAATGATTTGCATTTTGAAGGAATGCTACATGGTGCTTTAAAATTCAGTGATTATCCTCGCGCAAAAGTTTTAAAAATAGACATTTCGGTAGCATCAAAAATTAAAGGTGTATTAAAAATATTTACTTCAAAAGATATTCCCGGAGATAAATTTATCGGACTAATATATCAGGATTGGCCTTTAATGATTGGCGAAGGAGAAATCACAAGATATATTGGTGATGTAATAGCAGGAGTAGTTGCAGAAACTGAAGAAATAGCAAGAGAAGCAGCAAAGAAAATAAATATAAGCTACGAGATTCTTGAACCAGTTACAGATCCATACGGAGCATTAAAAGCGAACTCTCCACAAGTTCAACCGAATCATGATAATTTATTAGATAACTGCAAAGTCTATCGTGGAGGAAATGCAGAAGAAGTATTGAGAAAATCAGATTATATTTCAAATGGAACTTACAATACCCAGCGTATTGAGCACGCATTTTTAGAGACTGAAGGTGCAGTAGGATTACCAAAAGAAAATGGAATAACATTATACACTAACGGCCAAGGAATATATGTTGACAGAAAGCAAATTTCAAAAATACTAGCACTTCCTGAAGAAAAAATAAATGTAATACTTATTCCAACAGGTGGTGGCTTTGGGGGTAAAGAAGACATGACAGTTCAAGGTCATACTGCATTATTTACATGGCTACTAAAAAAACCTGTAAAATTAATTCTTTCAAGAGAAGAGTCATTCAGAATGCATCCTAAACGACATCCTGTTTTTATGGATATTGAAATGGGTTGCGATAAAAACGGAATGTTAACTGCCGTAAAACTTATGGCCGTTGGTGATTCTGGAGCTTATGCTTCTGTTGGAACAAAAGTCATGGAAAGAGTTGCTGGTCATGCTACCGGAGGTTATCATTTCCCATGCGTAAATCTTGAAGCAAAAACTGTATACACTAACAATATCCCAAGCGGTGCTATGCGTGGGTTTGGCGCTAATCAGGTTTGTTTTGCATTAGAAGGATGTATTGATGAACTTTGTAAACAAGGTGGTTTTGATCGTTGGAAATTTAGATATGATAATGCTTTAACAGAAGACAGAATGACCGCTACAGGTCATATATTGAAATCAGGAGTTGGAATTAGAGCAACACTTGATGCACTCAAACCATATTATGATAAAGCAAAATTCAAAGGCTTAGCTTGCGGAATAAAAAATTCAGGCGTTGGAAATGGCATGGAAGATTCAAGTGATGTTATAATTGAAATAATTTCAGAACAACAAGTAAACATACAACATGGCTGGACTGAAATGGGGCAAGGCATTCACAATATGGCGATTCAGACGTTACATGAAGAAACAGGAATAAATCCGGAAATAATTGAAGTAGTTGTTGATTCAGCAGCAGGAATAACAACGGGCATGACAACATCATCTCGTGCAACCGCTTTACTTGGAAATGCAATTATTGATGCTTCAAAACAAATTATAGAAGATCTTAAATCAAATAAACTCTCCGAATTAAAAGGTAAAACCTATAAAGGAAATTATACTTGCAACTGGACAACAAAACCAGGTGCAGATGTAAAAGAAATAATAACACACTACTCATATGGATACGCATCACAGCTTGTTGTTTTAAATGATAAAGGAGAAATAGACACTGTCTTTGCAGCACATGATGCCGGTAAAATAATGAATCCAATAATGTTTGAAGGCCAAATTGAAGGCGCTGTTCATATGGGTGTTGGATATGCTTTGACGGAAGACTTACCAATGAAAGATGGATTTCTTGTATCTACAAAAATGAGAGATTTAGGAATTTTATCTGCTAAAGAAACACCAAAAATAAAAGTAATTGGTGTTGAAGTTAAAGATTCTGTTGGTCCTTATGGTGCAAAAGGACTAGGTGAAATTGGATTAGTACCTACAGCAGCAGCTGTAGCCAATGCACTTTGCGATTTTGACGGGGTTAGAAGATATTCTTTACCAATGAAACGAAAAAAGAAATGTTAAATACCACAACACTCAGTCATCCTGAGGCACTCGATGGATTGACCCATATTCCACCACACATGGCTCGATCCTTCGACAAGCTCAGGACTAAACATGACCCTTACCATTTTGCACTATATTATATTATTTTACATTAAATATTAACTTTAATGGCTATTTATTTAAAAAACGCAACATTTATTGATTGGCAAACTTTAGAATTTAAAACCTCTAATATTAAAGTTAATTCAGGAATTAATAATGGTTTTGAATTCATAAATGAAATACCAATTAATCTTAATCAAGAATTAATTGATTGCACAGGCAAATATGTTACAAAATCTTTTGTATGCGGACATCATCACATATATTCAGCACTTGCAAGAGGAATGAGTGCGCCTAAAAAGAATCCCGAAAATTTTTATGAAATTTTGCAATATGTTTGGTGGACACTAGATAAATGTCTGGATAAAGACATGATTGAAGCGAGTGCATTAACAACTGCAATTGCTTGTGCAAAAAGCGGAACAACTTTCGTAATTGACCACCATGCTTCACCTTTTGCAGTTGAAGGTTCATTAGAGATTATTGCAAAAGCTTTTGAAAAAGTTGGTCTCTCCCATTTGTTATGTTACGAAATATCGGATAGAGACGAATTAGAGATTGCAGAAAAAGGACTTTCTGAAACTGAGAATTATTTAAAATATAATCAAGGATTAGTAGGTCTTCACGCATCATTCACAGTTTCTGACGATACACTAAAAAAGGCAATTTCAATTGCAGATAAATACAAATCTGGTTTGCATATTCATGTTGCAGAAGACAAATACGATCAAGAACATTGTGTAAATAATTATAAACAAAGAGTTGTTGAACGATTAAATAATTCAGGAGGATTAAGTTCGTCAAAAACAATTCTAGGGCATTGTCTTCATTTAAGTGATAACGAAAAAACAATAATTAGAAACTCAAATGCCTGGGTTGTACAAAATAGTGAAAGTAATTTAAATAATAACGTTGGTTATTTTGATTCAAGAGGTTTAGGAGAAAATATTATGCTTGGAACAGATGGAATGCATAGTGATATGTTGCGTTCTGCTAAATCAGCATTCTATGTTGGACAAGGATTCGATAGCATTGATTATTCAGGTGTTTATAAACGTTTTAGAAATGCTCATAACTATTTAAGTACGAATAATTTTTCAGGAGATGGCGACAATAATCTTGTCATTTTAGATTACGACTCTCCAACTGAATTTAATCAGAATAATTTCTTAGGCCATTTTCTTTTTGGTATAGAATCAAAACATGTGCAACATGTTATTTCAAATGGGAAATTGATAGTAAAAGACAGATTCATTCAAACAGTCAATGAAAATGACATTTTAAATTCTTCAAAAGAACTTTCAAAATTACTATGGAAAAAAATGAGTAAATAATTTTTCCTAAAAACACAGCTCAAAAGAATGAATAAAATAGAGAATGTAATAAAAGCATTAGATTTAATGCCGCATCCGGAAGGTGGATACTTCAAAGAGACTTATAGAAGTACCGGAGAAATAAAACAAGAAAATCTCAGCTCTGATTTTAACGGAAATAGAAATTATTCAACTTGTATATACTTTTTGCTAACATCAGATACGTTTTCTGCATTTCATAGAATTAAACAAGATGAAATATGGCATTTTTATGATGGTTCTCCAATAAATCTTCATACCATTAGCTCAGAAGGGAAATACTCATTAATTGTAATTGGTAAAGAAATTGAAAAAGGACAGATTCCTCAATATGTAGTACCTGCAGGTGTTTGGTTTGCAGCAAAAGTTTTAAATAAAAACGATTACAGCTTGTTAGGATGCACTGTTTCACCTGGATTTAATTTTAATGACTTTGAACTTCCTAACAGAATTGATTTAATTAACAAATTTCCACAACACACTAATATTATTACAGAATTAACATGGAAATAACAATTTTACAAATTATTGGGTACGCAGCTTCAATTATCATTGCTGCCTCAATGACAATGAATTCAATAGTAAAATTCAGATGGATAAATCTAGTTGGGGCATCAACTTTCTCAGTTTATGGATTTGTTATTGGAGCATTCCCTGTGGGCATTTTAAATGGTTTTATTGTTTGCGTTGATATTTACTACTTATATAACATTTATTCAAAAAAAGAAGTTTTCGAAACTCTTGAATTAAGACCTGAAAACAGATATCTTATTAGATTTTTAGAATTTCACAATGATGAGATTCAAAAGAATTTTCCAGGGTTTACATATAAACCAGAAATGAATACCATAAGTTTCTTCACATTAAGAAATATGTCGGTTGCAGGTGTTTTTCTTGCTCATCGAGAAGATGACAACATACTAAAAGTTGGCCTTGACTATGTTATTCCTGAGTACAGAGATTTTAAAAACGGCAAATACATTTATAGTCGCGTTAAGAATCGCTTTATTGGAGCAGGTTTTGCGAAAGTAATAGCACCTCCATCAAGTGATAAGTATGTAAAATATTTGAAAAAACTTAATTTTACAGAAAATGCTGATGGGTTGTATGAAATTAAACTTAAATAGAAACAGCAATGTCATGCTGAGCGCAGTCGAAGCATCTACTTGACACGAATTAGATTCTTCATTTCATTCAGAATGACAAAACCATAATATATGAGTATACTAATAAAAAACGGAACAGTTGTAACTTCAAATAAAACAGAAGTTACAGATATTTTAATTACCGAAAACACAATTGAAGCTATTGGAAATAATCTTACAATAACAGATAGCACAACAATAATTGATGCAACCAATAAATTTATTTTTCCTGGTGGCGTTGATGCTCATGTTCATCTTGACTTACCAACTCCTTACGGACCATCATCTGACAATTTTAAAACAGGTAGTATTGCAGCCATTTATGGTGGAACAACCTCAATAATTGATTTTGTAACACCTTCCAAAAATGAATCATTAATTTCTGCTATTAATAACAGATTAAAAGATGCAAAAAACTCCTATATAGATTACGGCTTTCATATGGGAATTACTTCCTGGAATAAAGAAACAGCAAAAGAAATTGAAATATGTTTAATAGATTATGGCATAACATCCTTTAAAACATACATGGCCTACAAAGGGACTATTGGCATAAATGCAGAAGAATTACGCAATATAATGCAAGTAGCAGCTGCACATGAATTAATAATTACTGTTCATTGTGAAATGGGAGATGAAATAATAAAATTGCAAAAAAAATATATAGACGAATGTAACATTTCACCAAAATACCACGCATTGTCACGACCTGCTAGTGTTGAAGCAGAATCGGTAAAACAAGTTGTACAAATAGCCAAAGAAACAGGATGTACAGTATACATAGTTCACACTTCTGCAAAAGAATCTGTGGAAATTATTGAACAGGCACAAATCAGTGGACAAAAAGTATTTTCTGAAACCTGTCCACAATACCTATTACTAGATGATACTGTATATGACAAAAAACTACCTGTTTCATTAAAGTATGTTATCAGTCCACCTATACGATCTATACAAGACCAAACAAGACTGTGGGATGCAATAAACAATAACACTATTCAGTTTTTAGCAACCGATCATTGTCCATTTAATACAAAAGGTCAAAAAGATAAAGGCAAAAATGATTTTACAAAAATTCCAAATGGAGCTGGCGGAATAGAACACCGCATTGAATTACTCTATACATACGGAGTTTTAGAGAATAAAATAACAAGAAATAAATTAGTAGAAATAACATCTACAAATCCTGCAAAGATTTTTGGCATTTACCCACAAAAAGGTGAAATTGCAGTTGGCTCAGATGCTGATATAGTTATCTGGAATCCTAAAACTGAAAATATAATATCTGCAAAAACACATCATCAAAATTGTGATTCCAACATATACGAAGGATTTAAAATCAAAGGAAAAGCAGAAACAGTAATAGTAAACGGAGAAATAGTATTAGAAAAAGGAAAAATAAAAAACAAAATAAAAAAGGGAAAATATTTAAGAAGAAACTAATTACTCAAAATATTAATAACTTAAACGATACACTAGTCTTTTTAATTCTATCTCAGAAACTTTAGCAGCATATTGAAGATTAATTAGCATATATCCGGCATTCTCAAAGCTTGCTTGAGCAGTTTTAACATCTATAATAGTTGCCTGATTTAATTGAAATCTCTGTAATACAAGACTAACTAATTTTGCTGCATTCTTATAATTTGCTTCTTGTGAATTTATTTGATCTAAAATACTTTCATATGACTGAAATGTTTTAGAAGCATTTGCTTTTATAGAAGATAACAAACTTTCTTTTTGCAATTCGGCATTTTTAACATTATACAAAGCAACATTTTTTTGTGTATTATAAATATTTCCGTTAAAAATTGGGATTAACAATGTTGCTCCAACAAATGGACCGAAATTTTGGGTTAACAAATTTAAACCAGCAGAGCTTGAATTGTATGTGTAATTATAACCAGTGTTCAGCTTCAATGAAGGATACCTCTGTGAATTTAGCTCTTTTACAATTTGTTCATTAACTTTAATTTGTTGTTCAGCTGAAAGGTATTTAGGATTATTTTCCAAAAAGTTTAATATTGAATCTTTTGAAATATCTTTATCTATTACAATTGTATCATTAATTATTATATCCGAAAATTGTTTAGATCCAATTATCTCCAATAAATTAATTTTAGTCTGATTAATCACTAATTTCTGACTTTTAAAATTCTGTTCGGCTAAATTAAAATCCATTTCGGCTTGCAATAAATCAGCTTCATTTGCCATTCCTACATTTTTTCTCTCTTTTAAAATATCAAACTTTTTGGAGGAAACATCCAAAGAACTATTAATAATGTTAAGATAACTCTGCTGCCTAACAATATCAAAATATGTGACCATAACAGCAGAAATTGTATTCTGAATTTGCTGATTTAATTCTAATTCAGATTGTTTTTGCAAACAATTTAATTTTTCTTTTGTTGCTAAAACTTTAAATCCATTAAACAAAACAATACCTGCACTTAGACCAGCATTTATTGAACTATTTGTAACATTTGATTTATTAATTTCCTGGCCTGTACTAAGTTTCTGATTAAGATTGTACATTGAATTATTATCACCTGCAGAAGCATTTATAGAAGGCAATCCACCAGCCACACCAAATTTATTGTTGATTTTTGATATTTCTGTATTATTCTTTGCAATCTGAATATCAAAATTATTTTTCAAAGCGGTATCTATTGCATTCTTTAAATTAAAAGCTTGCTGAGCCAGTATATTCAACGGAAGAAATAATGCAAAATATATTAAATACTTTTTCATTTGTTAATCTTTTAAATTTTGCAATTCAGTGTTTTCCATTTTAACTCTTCGTTTACTTGAGATATAGGTATATACTCCAGGTATAACAAATAACGTAAGTATTAGTGAAAACAAAAGACCACCAACCACAACAGTACCTAAAGGCATTCTACTTGTGGCGGCAGAACCTAAACTCAGAGCAATTGGTAAAGCACCTAAAGAAGTTGCAAGACTTGTCATTAAAATTGGGCGTAACCTTTGCGTGGCAGCTTCAATAACGGCCTGTTTAATAGGAATTCCCTGATCCCTTTTCTTATTTGCAAACTCTACTATAAGAATTCCATTCTTTGTGACCAGACCAATAAGCATAATCATTCCAATTTCAGAAAATATATTTATTGTCTGACCAAATATCCATAAACATAGAAATGCTCCTGCAATGGCCAAAGGAACAGTTAGCATAATTGTAAGAGGATCTTTAAAACTTTCAAACTGGGCAGCTAACACAAGGTAAATAAGAACCAATGCTAACATAAATGCAAAAGCAGTATTTGAAGAACTCTCGGAATAATCACGTGAAGGACCATTTAATGATGTTTGGAAACTATCATCTAACATAGTGTCAGCAATTGCCTGCATTGCACTTACTCCATCACCAATGGTTTTGCCCTCAGCAAGAGATGCGGAAAAAGTAGCAGATTTATATCTGTTAAAATGAAATAGAGTAGGCGGATTAGCATTCATAACAATATTCAATACTGATGCCAGCGAAATATTTACACCCTTATTATTTCTAACATAAAGTCTTAAAATATCATTTGGAGCTTGTCTGTCTTTTAATTTAACCTGTGAAATTACCTGATATTGTTTTCCATTCATTATAAAATAATCCAATCTTCGTCCGCTAAATGCACTTTGTAAAACATCAGCAATATCAGAAACGGTAAGCCCTAACTCACGTGCCTTAATTCTATCAATAAAAATATCTGCTTCAGGTTTATTAAATTTTAAATTAACATCAACATTCTGAAAAGTTTTATCATTTTTAGCAGCATCTAGGAATTTAGGAATAATTGCTTTTAGTTTTTCAAAATCTAAATTCTGTATTACAAATTGAACAGGCTGAGAACCTTTTGAACTAAGACCAACAGAAATCGTTTGTTCTTCGACCGGGAATATTTTAACATTATTAAAACGCATAACCTTTTTAGTCAAATCCTCAGAGATTTGACTTTGACTCCTGTTTCTTTCAGATTTTGGAACTAACCCTAATCTTCCCATTGCACTATTTAAACCGGTACTACTATATCCAGGAACTGAGAAAAATGAAAATTCACCTTCAGGTACCGAATCTAACAAATAATTACCAAGTTCTTCAGTGGCCTTAGTCATATAAGAATAACTTGCACCCTCAGGTCCAGTGATCTGAAAACGCATCTGACTTTTATCTTCGAGAGGTGCTAATTCAGATTGCAAAGAACTTCCAATAAAATAAACGATTCCAATACATATTGTTACAATTACCCATGCTAACCAACGTCTATTAATAAATTTATGTAAAAGATTTTTGTATTTATCTTCCATTCCCTGAAAGAATGGTTCTGTTTTATTGTAGAGTTTGCCATGTTGAGCATTTTTTTTATTCAACAAAACATTTAATACCGGAGTAACAGTTAATGAAACAAATGCAGAGACTAACACAGCTCCAGCCAGCACAATTCCAAATTCACGAAATAAACTGCCTACAAATCCCTGTAAAAAAACAACTGGCAAAAATACAATTGCGAGTGTTACAGAAGTAGAAAGTACAACAAAAAATATTTCTTTACTTCCTTCAAGAGCTGCCTGCTTAATCGGCATTCCTCTTTCAAATTTCCTGAAAATATTTTCTGTAACAACAATTCCATCATCTACCACTAATCCGGTTGCTAGAACAATAGCAAGAAGTGTAAGAATATTTATTGAAAACCCAGCAAGATACATTATAAAGAAAGTAGCAATTAATGAAATAGGAATATCAATTAATGGGCGAATTGCAATCTGCCAACTCCTAAAAAAGAAAAATATTACCAGAATAACTAACAATAATGCTATTGCTAAAGTTTCTTTTACTTCTGTTAATGATTTTCTAACGTTTTTAGTATTATCTATTAATGTTGTAAAAATAACACCACCATCTTTTTGAGATTTCTGAACTTCTTCAAGTCTTTTGTTAAATTCATCTGATATTTTCACATAATTAGCTCCAGGTTGGGGAATAATAGTAATACCTACAGCACTAACTCCATTCAAACGCCAGCTTTGTTCATATTGCTCGGGACCAAGTTCAACTTTTGCAACATCACTTAACCGAACAATTCCATTCTTATTTTCTCTTATTATTAAATCCTGAAAATCTTTTTCTGTGCTTAACCTACCTAATGCTCTAATTGTTAATTCAGTTTTGTTACCATAAATTTTTCCAGATGGCACCTCAACATTTTCACTTTTCAGAATAGTTGTAATATCGTTAAATGCTACATTGTATGAATTCATTTTATCGGGATCAACCCAAATACGCATTGAAGGACGCTTCTGCCCAATAATATTTACCGAACTAACTTCAGGGATAGTCTGGAATTTATTTTGCAAAGTATTTTCTGCAAAATCGCTTAATTCCATTAATCCCATAGTAGAACTTTGAACAGCCATTAAAATAATAAAATCACCATTAGCGTCAGACTTTGAAACTACAGGAGGAGCATCAATATCTTGCGGCAAATTCCTAACAGCCTGACTAACTTTATCGCGAACATCATTTGCTGCAGTTTCAAGATCAGATTTAAGATCAAATTCTACAGTTATATTGCTACTTCCTACTGAACTCGACGATGATATTGTACGAATACCAGGTATTCCGTTTATTGCTTTTTCAAGTGGTTCAGTTATCTGGCTTTCTATAATATCTGAATTAGCTCCAATGTAAGATGTTTTTACCGTCACCATTGGCGGATCAATAGCAGGATACTCTCTAACTCCTAAATAATAATAACCTATAACACCAAACAGAATAATGAATAAATTCATTACCGTTGCAAGTATAGGTCTTTTTAACGATAATTCTGAAATATTCATTTTACAATTGGTTTAGCATCCTGAATATTTCCATCTACAAGTTTCTTGACTTTTCTAATTTTAACATCTCCCTTTGGCCTTACAAACAGAACTCCGCTAACAACAACAGTATCTCCAGGATTTATTCCCTTTAAAATTTCAACATTGTCGGCAGTTCTTATTCCAGTTTCAACATCAGTAAAAACAGCTTTCTTATTTTTTATTAGAATAACTTTATTTGAACTTGCGTCAGGTATTATAACATTTGATGGAATAATAATACATTCTTCTTTCTTATCTAGTATAACCTTAACAAAAGACCCAGGACTAACATTTCCATTATTCAATTTTGCTCTAACTTTAATATTTCTTGTATCAAGATTAATTTGAGGCTCAACAGCAGTTATTGTAGCTACTTGCTTTTCATCAATTCCAATTAATTGAACATTTATTTTATTTCCAACAGAAATAAGATTTGAATAAGTTTCGGGAACGGTAAAATCTATCTTTATTTTATCTACTTGTTGCAAAGTTCCTATTAATGTTTGAGTATTAACAAAAGCTCCAACACTTACTAGCCGCAAACCTAGCTTACCACTAAAAGGAGCTTTTATCATGGTTTTTTCAATTTGCGCATTTAATACTTTTATATTGGCATTTATCGAATTAAGTTGATTTAACGCTATATCATACTCTGATTGATTTACACCATTAACAGAGAGTAAAGTCTTTAAGCGCTGTTCAGTTTTAACAGCAAGATCTAACTGTGCATTTTGTTGTTCTAACTGTGCCTGTAATTCAGCATCATTAATTTTTGCAAGTAAAGTCCCAGCAGTTACAAATGCACCATCAGGAATATTCAGATATATTAATCGGCCACTTATCTCAGGAAATAATTCAACCATTTCTTCAGAAAGAGCATAACCATTAACCTCAGTAAATGATGAAAAAGCTATCTTTTCAGCAATAACTACATCAACAGATGCTGGTGGTTTTTCTTTAGATTTATTTGTTTTATTTTCGCAAGAATACGATAAAATAACAACAAATATAAAAATTACAAAATGTACAATTTTCATATATTCAGTTTCTTCTATTTATTTGCAATTAATACTTTTAAAACACTTTCAATAACAAATGCCATTCTTTTAATATCTAAGTTCTCAATTGTATCATGTTTTGTATGATAATTAAAATTACGATAAAATGCGGTATCTGTTATCATTAAAGCACTGTATCCAAATATCCAATAATTTAAATGATCAGAGAAATCAACACCAGGAAGGACTTTAGGTCCTGAAAATGTCTTGGTTTTAATTAAATCTAATTGTTTAAAGTTACGATTAAATTTCCTGGTAAATGAACCACTACAAAATTTCCTGACAATCGTTATATAATCACCCTTTACGCCATAAAATAACTTTAAAAGCCCTATGGGATATTTTTGGGATTTCTTTTTATCAGAGAAATATCCTATCATTTCAAGACAAATCATTCCTTTTACATTTACATTATTTTTGAAAAGCGACTGTGCATGAATAAAACTCCCCATCGATTCTGTTTTAAAAAATGGAGGTTCTTCCAATGAATAAGCAACAAGATCAATCCTGTTTTTTAACTCAACATCTTTTAAATTACGTGCAATTTCTAATAACCCAACAATTCCTGTTGCATTATCGTCGGCGCCTTTTTGATTACCACAAACATCATAATGTGCTCCAACAATTATTCTAGGTGCATTCTCAGGTCCAAATGAGCAAATAATATTTTTATAAGTTCTATTTTCTACTTTAAATTCCTAAACTTCAATTTTATTTGACGATTTAGCAAATTCTGTTTTTATAAATTCAGCTACCTGGTTTAAAATTTCAATGTTAACATAATTCCTGGCTTCTTTGGTTTCTACTATTACCTTAAGATCATTAAGAATTCTTAATGTATCAATGTTTCCGGCAAAAGAAAAATTACAAATACAAATATATACAAATAAAAAAGTTATTGCTTTTATTAAAGAGCAGAATATGTTCATATTAACACACTTAAGAACAATCAATAAATTAAATAATAGTTAACAAATATAAAAAATACTTTTACAATAATTGGTTTGTAATTAAATGTTTAATTACATATATTTGAATATTATTGATTATTATCAATGATTTAGATTTTAACAACGTGAAATTAATTTAAACACACATGAAAAATATTTTAATGTTTTTATTACTAATATCGATTATTGCTTGTGGACAAATAACCACAAAAAATTCTGAGGCTAAAAACACAGAAACCAATGAAGAATGGAAAACTTTTGACCAATCAAAATACTCTATTAAGTACCCTTCAAGTTGGGAATTAAATCAAAGTTCAGAAACTGGTGCTAATTTCATGCTTTTCTCACCACAGGAATCAGAACAAGATAATTTCAAAGAAAATATCAATCTATTAATTCAAGATTTTACCGGACAAAATGTTACCCTTGACACATACATACAGAATACTGAAGATCAAATTAAAACAATGTTACCAAATTCAACATTAATTGAAAACAAAAGAAATAAAAATAAAAATGGTGAATATCAAAAACTAGTTTATTCAGGCGATCAAGAAAGTTTTCATTTAACATTTGTGCAATATGTTTGGATTATTAATGAAAAAGCATATCTAATAACATTTACAAGCGAACAAAATAAATATGCCGATTTTAAAGCAATTGGAGAAAAAATAATGGATTCGTTTTGTATTAAAAAATAAACTTAACAATATTCAATTTTCATTATAGAGTGCTTCTGAAAAAAGAAAATGAGAATAATATATTTAATATTATCGCTTTGTATTTTAGCAATACTAATTAATAGTTGCAAAACAAATATTAGTTTAAATAATAACAGGCAAAATAATTGGGCAAAGAAAGAAGAACTAAAAGGCCTCTATAATTTATATAAAATTGATGCTAACTTATACCGTTCAGAACAGCCAGACAAAGTTGATATGACAACTTTAAAGCAATATGGCATTAATACAATTATTAATTTAAGACATACCAGAACTGACAAACATGAAGCAAAAAACGTAAAACTTAATTTGGTACACATACCAATAAATACATGGACAATCTCATATGATGAGATAGTTAATAGTATAGTTGCTATTAACATTGCTAAAAAACCTGTATTAATTCATTGTCTGCACGGATCAGATAGAACTGGGTGTATTGCTGCCGCATACAGAATGACAAATTGCGGCTGGACAAAAGAAGAAGCAATAAAAGAATTTTTAGAAGGAGGATTTGGTTACCATGAAAAATGGTTTCCTAATATACTAGAATTAATTAATAGTATCGACGTTGAAAAACTAAAACAAGATATTAAAAAGTAATATTTGGCATTTGTTACCGACTATAAAATTTATATCCTATAAGAAATTAATTGTTCTTGTTGCAAACTAGATAGCAATTCTATTAGTAATGCTTATATGGTCTAATTTTAATGTAAATAAAAACGAAATTGATTCATACCTGTTTTTATCATTATGGGCATTTGTTGCTTACTATGAATTTTCTAAACTTATACTGGTTCCTTCAATATTAATTATTGAAAAATGGACTATAAATTTTTAAAAATGAAAACATAAATATTTTCATTTCAAACTTTATTTTTTACTATCGCCTTAGGTGAAACACCTAACAAAAAATCGTTAAATAACAGATTAAACTCTTCTTATATTTGACAAAAGTTTTATTAAAAAAAGTTCACAAAATAAATGTTACTATTTAATATTCCTTTATGGAAAATAAAAAAATAAAACTTCGTAAAAAAGCAGAAGAAAAACATGAACAGGAATCTAGCATTCCTGATAAAAGCATTGTAGACGCTAATGCACTTAAGTTTTACCATGAACTTGAGGTGCATAAAATTGAACTTGAACTACAAAATGTAGAGCTAAAACTTGCAAAAGAAAATGCTGATATACTTGCAGAAAAATATTCAGAATTATATGATTTTGCACCTTCTGGTTATGTTACACTTTCTAGCGAAAGAATAATTATTGAACTTAATCTTTTAGCATCAACTTATCTAGGAAAAAATAGGGGAGAATTATTAAATAAAAGTTTTTTACTCTTATTAAATGAAGAATCAAAATATATTTTTGATGTATTTATAAAAAAAATATTAACGTCAAATAAAAATGAATCTTGTGAAGTAATAATTACTCAGAATCGAAATTCGCCTTTACACATTCTTTTATCTGGTATTGTGAAACAAAATGAGAATAATTACTATATATCTTTAACAGATATAACATATCGAAAACAGATAGAAAACGTTCAATTATTTTTGCTGCAGAATAAAAGATATGATGATTATAGTAATTTTTTTGAATCTATAACAAAGTATCTCTCGCAAACATTAGGTATGGAATACGTTTGTATAGAAAAATTGGAAGATGATGGATATACAACACAAACATTAGCTGTTTGCGATGGTAAAAATAACTTTTCACATGTATCATTAAATTTAAAAGAAACTCCTTTTGATTTTTTTATTGGAAAAACAAGTTGTTATTTTCAAGATAGTGTAAGCGAAATATTTCCTAAAAATACATTATTTAAATATTTAAAGGCAAAAAGTTTTATTGGTGTAACAATATATAGTTTTATTAATAAGCCTATCGGATTTATTGCAGTTATTGGGAAAAAACCTATAGATAACCCTGCTTTAGTTGAAACAATATTGAAATTAGTTAGCATGCGTGTTGCAAGAGAGCTGGAAATAATTCATACTCATAACATTTTAATAAAAGCAAAAGAAAAAGCTGAAGAAAGTGACCGTTTAAAATCGGCATTTCTGGCAAATATGAGCCACGAAATTAGAACTCCTATCAGTGGAATTTTAGGGTTTGCATACTTTCTTAAAAATCAAGAACTTTCTTTTGAAACGCAAAAAGAATATATTTCTATAATAGAAAAAAGCGGACTGCGTATGCTGAATATTATTAATGATATTATAGTTATATCAAAAATTGATGTTGGTATTTATGACATTGATATTACTGCTACTAATATAAACGAGCAAATTGAATTTATTTATTCTTTTTTTAAGCCTGAAGCAGAATTAAAAGGATTAAAATTTAAATTAAATAACAATATAACAAAAGAAGGAATTGTTTTAAATACAGACAAAGAAAAGATATACTCAATTCTTACTAACATTATTAAAAATGCTATTAAATTTACCAATAAAGGAGTTATTGAATTTGGTTACAACATAAAAGATGATTTTCTAGAGTTTTATATAAAAGATACAGGAATTGGCATTAACATTGTTCAGCAAAAAATTATTTTTGAAAGGTTCAGACAAGGTAGCGAGTCATATTCAAGAGAATACGAAGGGTCGGGTTTAGGATTATCTATATCAAAAGCTTATGTTGAATTATTAGGTGGTAAAATATGGGTAGAAAGTGAACGAGGCATAGGATCTACCTTTTATTTTACTTTGCCTTATGATAAAGTTTCTGCAAATAATCTTAGCATAATAAATGACACAGAAAATTTTGAAGAAAATAAAGTTTTAAGAAGTTTAAAAATACTCATAGTTGAAGATGATAACATAATAGAAAAAATAATAACATTAAAAGTAGAAAAATACAGTAAAGAAATTTTAAGAGCAAATAATGGACTTGATGCGCTTAGAATTTGCAAAAATAATTTAGATATAGATTTAATTTTAATGGATATTAAATTACCTATTATGGACGGATACGACTCTATACGTCAAATACGAAAATTTAATGCAGGTGTAATTATTTTTGCGCAAACAGCCTATACTTTTGATAACGACAGACAAAAAGCATTCGATGCCGGATGTAACGAATTTATTACAAAGCCTTATGAAAGAGATATAATAGAAAAATTAATTGAAGAATATTTTAAAAAATAAATTATCTTTTATTGTCATGGCGTACGCCTCGGCGAATTGATCCGCCATCTTTTTATAGGATAAGTTGCATTGAGCTTTATGTTATGTAATTATACAAAAACTTCCTGTAGTTCTCGATTAAACTCGAACAAGCATTGTAGGTATCTCGATTCAAATTCTATATGCTACTTCGTCCGCCGTGGCAAATGCGAAGCGTATCAAGAAGTAAATAAGTTAAAATTTGAAATAAAAAAGACGTACAAATTGTACGGCTTTTTTATTAGTAAAATTCTTTCACTCACCACTCCATTCGACATGGTGAGCGTCCGCCACGGCGGATCGAACCATGGACCCTTCGATGGAGTTTATCCTGACGAAGGAAGGGCTCAGGGTAAATACGGATGCTTTGTTATAATATTATTCTTTCTCTTTTTTGATTATATAACTTTTCTAAAATAGCACCAGCATTTTTAAATTTGTTATTTAGAATCATTGAAGCAATAATATAAGGTTTAAAACCAGCCTCTTTATAAGTTTCAATACGGTATCTTTCAAAAACGGTGTCGGCTACTTCGCCCTCTTTGCATGAAACATTAGAGATATCAGCAGGTAAACAATGCATATATAAAGCTTTACCATCTTTGGTAAGTTTCATTTTTTCTTCGGTGCATTCCCAATTTTTAAATTTCGCATTATTAGCAAGACATTCCTGCTCAAGCGATTTTAATCCTGCACTATCGTTATTCTGTAAAAGTACAGTTCTGCGTTCCATAACTTTATATGGTGCCCAGCTCTTTGGATAAACAATATCAGCATTTTTAAATGCATCATCCATTGAGTTTACAACATTAAATTTACCACCTGAATGTGCCGCATTTTTCTTAGCAATTTCAACAACTTCAGGTATTAGTTCGTAGCCTTCAGGATAAGCTAAATCAACTTCCATTCCCATACGGGTCATTAAACCAATAATGCCCTGAGGTACTGATAAAGGTTTGCCATAACTAGGAGAATAAGCCCAGGTCATTGCAATTTTTTTGCCTTTTAAATTCTCAAGTGAACCGAAATAATTTTTAAGGTGTAACAAATCAGCCATTGATTGTGTTGGGTGATCAATATCACATTGTAAATTCACAATACCAGGGCGCGAAGGAAGTACACCATTTTTAAATCCATCATCTAGAGCTTCGCCAACTTCAACCATGTAAGTGTGACCAGCGCCTAAATACATATCATCTCGAATTCCAATAACATCAGTCAAAAATGAAATCATATTTGCAGTTTCGCGAACAGTTTCACCATGTGCAATTTGTGATTTACCTTCATCCAAATCCTGAACTTCTAACCCTAAAAGATTACAAGCTGACGCAAACGAAAACCTAGTTCTTGTTGAGTTATCACGGAAATTAGAAATTGCCAAACCCGAATCAAAACATTTTGCAGAAATATTATTATCACGAAGATGTTTTAATGCTTCAGCAACTAATAAAGTCTGCTTTAATTCTGCTTCTGTTTTGTCCCATGTTAAAAGAAAATCTTTTTCAAAAAGTCCGGTGTTAAGATTTTTAATCTCTGAAATTAATTTGTTGAATTCTGACATAATATTTTGGTTTAATTATACTTCTAATTTCAATCTTTCATGTTGCAAAAATAAGATTTTTTATTATTTTTTTGTCATGTTGAGTGTAACGAAACATCTAACTCTAGAATTATAGATTCTGCACTACGTTCAGAATGACAAAACAGTATTGTCATCCAGAATGAAGTGTAACGGAATGAAGGATCTAGATACGTATCATTCGTGTCTAGATTCTTCACTACGTTCAGAATGACATTTAGAGTTTAAATCATATACGCATAAGCTGCATAGAATGCTGAAGCAGCAACAAGATCGCTAACTGGAACCTTTTCATTTGGAGCATGAGCAAGAACTTCATTACCTGGCCCAAAACCAATTGTTGGAATTTTATACATTCCATTTGTTGCTATTCCATTAGTAGAAAATGTCCATTTATCAATAAAAGGCTTTTTGTTAAATAAACCTTCAAAAGCCTGAACTCCCGCCTGAACAACATGCTCACCTTCTTCAATTTTCCATGTAGGATAATATTTTTCCATTCCGTATTTTAAACCGGTATACGCAAGTTCCTCGTAATACAAAATCTCGACTGTTGCATCCATACCTTTTACTATTGCTTCAATTTCAGAAACAGCAGATTCTTTAGTCTCTCCCCATGTTAAACGTCTGTCCAAATGAAACTGAGCATAATCAGCAACAGCGCATAACGAAGGACTTCCAGATTTTATTTCGGATATTGTTACAGAACCTTTTCCTAAAAATGGATCGGTTCCTAATCTTTCATTTAATTTTTCAATTTCAAGTGCAGCACGGGCAGCCATATATATTGCATTTTTTCCTCTTTCTGGTGCACTACCATGACATGAAACACCACGGAATTTTACAACAATTTCCATTCTTCCTCTGTGCCCACGATAAATATTGAGGTTAGTTGGTTCTGTACTTATTACAAAATCTGGACGTAATTTTTCTTCCTCTACAATATATTTCCAGCAAAGGCCATCGCAATCTTCTTCCATAACACTACCCACAACATAAACTGTAAGGTCTTTATCAAAACCAAGTTCTTTTAATATTTTTCCAGATGTTACAGCAGCAGCTGGTCCACCTTCCTGATCAACGGTTCCACGACCATGCACAAAACCATCTTTTATTTCCCCTGAAAAAGGATCGAAACTCCAGTTATCAATATTCCCAACATCAACAGTGTCCATGTGTCCGTCAATAGCAAGTATACGTTTTCCATTTCCAATTCTCCCAATTACATTTCCAAGACCATCAATTCGCACCTCGTCAAAGCCAGCTTCTTCCATCTGTCGTTTAAGTTCCAACTGAACATCTTTCTCGTTCATACTGGTTGATTTTATCTTTATCAGCTTTGATAAATTATTGGCAGTATAGTCTTTATACTTTTCTGCAAGTGCATTTATTTTACTAAAAATTTCGTTCATTTCTTTTTATTTAAATGGGTCGCAAATTTATGATATTGTTTTAAAATAAAGTCAAAATTAATGTAATATTGATATATACTTAAATAAGAACTGCAAATAACTAATAATATGGTCATGTTGAGGCTCTCGAAACATGTGTGAAGAGAAGTGGGCAAATCCTTCGAGTACCTCAGGATGACTGGGTATTGAGAGTAAGTACATATTTTTAATTTCTCAATTTGTTTCTTATTTTTTCAGACGAAAGCAATATTACCTCATATGTTGCAGGCAAAGTAAAATCAGGCTCAATAGCATGATTTCCAACTGCTGAAATAGCATCTTTTATAGCCAACCATACAGAAAATGCAAGCATAAACGGTGGTTCACCAACTGCTTTACTTTTTAAAATTGTTCCTGAATTTGGTGCATTTTTTAATAATTCAACTCTGAAATCTTTTGGTATATCATTTACAGTTGGAATTTTATAAGTATCGGGAGAATGAGTTGTAAGATTTCCATTTTTATCCCATTTCAACTCTTCATTTGTAACCCAACCTACACCTTGAATAAATGCCCCTTCAACTTGTCCGATGTCTATTCCCTCATTTATTGAATTACCAACATCATTAAGAATGTCAGTTCGTAACAATTTATATTGTCCAGTTAAAGAATCTATTTCAACTTCAGAAACTGACATTCCATATGAAAAATAATAGAACGGATTCCCTTGCCCTTTTTCTCTGTCAAAATAAATTCCAGGTGTTTTGTAATAACCTGTAGAACTTAAGCTGACTTGTTTGATATATGCAGTTTTAATTATTTCGTTAAAAGAGATTTTATTTTGTGGAAATAATTTATCGAAAATAAAATTATTCTCAAAAATTACATTTTCTTTAAGTATTTTGTTATGAGTAAATTTTCTTTCAAATTCAGAAACGACAACTTCTAGAAGTCTAGATTTAATAATATCTATGGCATTCTTTACAGCCATCCCGTTTATATCACTTCCCGAAGAAGCTGCAGTTGGTGAAGTATTAGGAACCTTTGAGGTATTTGTTGCATTTACTTTTATTCTATCTGGCGAAATACCTAATTCAACAGAAGCTACCTGCAACATTTTAGTATGAAGCCCCTGCCCCATTTCTGTTCCACCATGATTAACCAAAACTGTTCCGTCTGTATAAATATTAACCAATGCACCGGCCTGATTTAAAAATGAAGTAGTAAACGAAATACCAAACTTAACAGGAGTAATGGCCAAACCTTTTTTTACAAATTCGTTCTCGTTGTTATATTTATCAATTTCATTTCTTCGTTTAGAATATTCCGAAGATTTTATAAGTTGGTCATACAATACAAATAATCTGTTATTATCTATCTTCTGACCATAAGGAGTAAAATTATTTTTATAAATGTTATAAAAATTCAAAAGTCTGATTTCTGCACTATCTTTTTTCAAGTAACGTGCAATCATATCAATACAATTTTCAATAACTGCCATTCCCTGTGGTCCACCAAAACCACGATATGCTGTGTTTGATGGAAGATTAGTTTTCCATGCTCTGCCAATAATCTGAACATCTGGAATAAAATATGAACTGTCTGCATGCAACATTGCCCTTTCAAGTATTGCCATTGAAAGATCTGTTGCAGCGCCAGCATCAGTATTTATTTCAACTTTATATGCAAGAATTTTGCCTGAATCATCAAAACCTATTTCGTATTTTGAAAGACAACGATGACGTTTACCTGTCATAATTTGGTCATCATCTCTGAATAAATGAATTTTCACAGGTCGTTTTGTTGCATTGGCAAGTAATGCAGCCCATGCAGCAACATGATTTCCCTGAGTTTCTTTTCCACCAAAGCCACCACCCATGCGCTTAACTTCAACCTCAACTTCATTTTTAGAAATGCCTAAAACTTCGGCAACAATAGCCTGTGTTTCGGTAGGGTTCTGGCTTGAAGCATGAACCATCATTTCTTTTCCCTCACCCGGAACAGCAAGTGCAGTTTGAGTCTCGAGATACCAATGTTCTTGTCCATTTGTTTTTAATTCCCCTTTAAATGTATGCTGTGAATTTTTTAAAACGACATCAACATTTCCCCTTTCAATCTTTCTTTGAGGAGCTAAAATATTATTTTTTGCAATTGAAGTTTCAATATCTAAAATTGCATCAAGAGTTTCGTATTCAACTTCGATTAGCTTTTCTGCTTCAATTAATGCTTCTTTATTTTCTGCTGCGATTAAAGCAATTGCTTGTCCAATAAAATTCACAACTTTCTCAGCAAGACATGGTTCATCATGAACTACAGGTCCCATCTGATTTTCACCAGGAATATCTTTTGCAATTATAACAGCGTGTACACCTTTTACCTTTAATGCTTTCTTTATATTAATTTTCTTAATTTTTGCGCGGGCATACTTGCTAAATACAACTTTACCTAACAAAAGTTGACTACTCATCAGCATATCGTTAATGTATACCGATTCACCGGTTACATGCTTTATTGCGCTATCGTGATGTATCTGATCTGACATCTCTAATTTCATTAAATTCTTAATTCTGTTTTGTTTCAAGATAAAACTTGAGCAATAGATTTTTTGCTGCTGTGCTTCTGAACTCAGCTTCTGAACGTGCATCCGATAATGGAGTAAATTCTTTTTCCAAAGTTTTCATGGCTGTTTCAACATTTTCGCGATTCCATTTCTTGCCAGTCAGCAATTTTTCAGTTTCTTTAGCACGCTTTGTTACGGCAGCCATTCCACCAAATGCGAGTATTATTTCATCAACATTTTCCCCATTCAATTTCAACTTAAATGCTCCACTAACAGTGGAAATATCCATATCTTTTCTTTTCGAAATCTTATATGAATTAACTAAATAGGTTTTTTCTGATTTCGGAATTATAACTTCTGTTATTAATTCGTCATTTATTAAATCAGTTTGACGATAACCTTTAATAAAATCTTCAATTTCAACAATTCTTTCCGAATTTTCTGATTGCAACTTAATTTTAGCACAATGTGCAAATAAAACCGGAAGTGTATCGCCAATTGGAGATGCAGAGCCAACATTACCACCAATAGTTGCAACATTCCGAATTTGTAAAGAACCAAAAACGTTTAATATTTTATTCAATGCTGGAAATTTTTCTATTGAATAATTTCTTACCTGTTCTATTGTTATTCCGGCACCAAAAACAATATTATTATTTTCTTCTTTAATGCATTTTAATTCAGGCACACTTGACAAATCAAGTATTTCAGTAAACAATTCATTTTTCTTTGTCTGGCGCAAAGCAATATCAGTAGAACCATTTATAATTATAGCATTTGGATTTTCTTTTCTTAATCTTAATGCTTCTGATAATGTAAATGGTTTAAAATACTGCTGCAATTTGTTTTTTAAAATTAATGTATCAGTATTTGAATTTATCTTTTTCAATAAATCAATTACCTCTATCTCATTTTTAGAAAAATGATCATCACCATTAGTTACACATGCCTTTTGTGCTGCTTCAATAATAGGCTTATATCCTGTGCAACGGCATAAATTTCCGGTTAATGCATCTTCTATAACTTCTCTAGTTGGATTTTGATGGTTCTTATAAATCCCAAATAATGACATTACAATACCTGGAGTACAATATCCACATTGGCTGCCATTAGTCTCAACCATTAATTGCTGAACAGCATGAAGTGATTTTTCGTTATTTTCAATTACTGCTATATTTTCAACAGTAATTAATTGCTTTCCATGAATCATAGGCAAAAAAACAAGGCAGGAATCAAGAGTTTTATAAACCAATCTTTCATTTTCACCGATTTCTGCAATTACAATCGTACATGCGCCACAATCGCCCTCTGCACAACCTTCTTTTACACCTTTGTGTTCAGGAAATGAACGCAAATAATTTAAAACAGTTGTAGTTGGTTTTAGTTCATGGTATTTTGAAAAATCAACTTCTCTGATCTTACCATCTAAAACAAAACGAACAGTATTTTTCATAAATAATTTAAATAGTTAGCCCCCTTTTGCCATACTGAACTCCGCTGCATTGGAGTGAAGTCTCTATAGTGTTAAATGACCAGATTCTTCGCTGCACTCTGAATGACAAAATAAAATATTATTAAATATTAGAGATAACTCTAACATTCGCAATGCAAAAATACAACATTTTCTATGCTTTTATCTTACAGAAAATTATTCGTTAAACATGTATTTTAGAAAAATTGAACTCTCTTTGTTTTTATACAAAAAAAGGCTGCTCATAACGAGCAGCCTTTCCATTTTAATTTATTTGACGTATTATTTTACAACCAATTTTTGTGTTGTAACACCAGTAGTCGAATTAATTTTTACAATGTAAATTCCTTTATTGTAGTTTTCAACATTTAATAAAGTGTTTTGTGAG